>JAZUSV010000168.1:0-7009 GCA_045606885.1 Candidatus Gastranaerophilales bacterium
GTGCGCAAGTTAAAATAGTTGAAGGTGCAGATGAATAATTTAAAAGAAATATTCAAAACAAGCGGTCTTTTTTTACAAGAATATATTTCTCAATATCTTAAATTGCTTTCAAAACCGATTATTTTTGGTGTTGTAGGAGCATGCGCTCTAGGCTTATGTGCATTAGGGCCAATCGGCGGAGTAATTTCTGCTTTTATTAGTATTCCTTGTTTATGCTATGCCTTTTGGCAAGGATATTTAATTACTTATGCAATTAATTACGCTGCGGATTCTTATGTTGTAAAACAAGAAAATAATATTCCATTGATTGATTGCTATAATTTCACCAAAGAAAAAGCAAAAGAACTAGCTTGGTTTTTGTTATTTTCTTTGATAATTTCTGCAGTTGTGATGATGCCTTCTGCACTTTATGCAATTAACAATTTAAATTTGGCTGATATTTTTGCCAATGCAAAAAGCGTTATTTATTTGGTAATAAACAGCCTTATTTTATATCCTTTTTATAACTTTTTAAATCAAGCATTTTTTTATAAAAAAGACGACGAATCATTCATTGGTTTATTTTTAAATTGCTATAAAAAACTAGACTTAGCAGGAATTACATTAGTTATATTATTTTCGCTACTTCCAACAATTATCAGCGGAATAAACTCTTTACTATATGTAATTTGTGTTTTCCCGCTAAATTTAATTATTTATTTTGCAAATACAATATGGTATAAGTCAAAAACCTCTAATGTTGGCATGTAGCCTTGAAATGCTTTCAAATATCTGCTATAATTATAGTAGAAATCCGAATTATAAAATAATTGGTAAAAGAAAGAAGTGTTCTTATGTCTTTTAATTTCGGACCAATGCAAAATTTATCTAACGTACAAGCAAGTTCAAAATCTACCCCAGGCGGCGGTGGAAATACAGGCTATTTCAAACGTGGAAAAAGCGATGAAGAGGATGTAAATCTTGGTTTTGCAAAAGATTATCCTGAAGATTCTTTTGAACAACAAGGTACATTGGACGAAATTCAAAACCAAAGTTTTTGGGATATAATCAAAAATTTATTTTTAGATTTAATCGATTCAATCAAAAATTTATTTAAAAAAGACGATATTGAAGAATAATTTTATTCATATTAAAATTAGCTTATATTCGTAAATAAGGAGTTTTAATATGAAAAAATCTATTAAAGACCTAGGGGATATTCAAGGAAAACGCGCTTTAGTTCGTGTTGATATTAATGTTCCTCTTGATGAAAACAAAGTTGTTACAGATGACACAAGAATTCAAGCAATTCTTCCAACAGTTAAATTTTTAACAGAACGTGGTGCTAAAGTTATTCTTATGGCTCACTTGGGAAGACCAAAAGGAGAATGGAATTTAGAATATTCTTTAGAACCTGCTGCAAAACACTTATCTAAAGTTTTAGGTGAAGATGTATTATTTGTTAAATCTCCTGTAGGCGAAGGCGCGGATAAAGAATTAGAAGCTTTAGAAGCTGGCAAAGTTGCGCTATTAGAAAATATCAGATTTTACAAAGCCGAAGAAGCAAAAGATGATGATATGACTTTTGCTCAAGAATTAGCAAAACTTGGTGATTTCTACGTGAACGACGCATTTGGTGCAGCTCACAGAAACCACACTTCAACATCAAAATTAGCTAAAGTTTTAAAACCAGCAGTTTCTGGTCTTTTAATGGAAAAAGAATTAAGATGTTTAGGTGCTGCACTAGATAATCCAACTCGCCCATTCACAGCAGTTCTTCGTGGACCAAAAGTTTCATCTAAAATTGGTGTATTAGAAAACTTAATCGATAAAGTTGATAATTTAATCATCGGTGGCGGGATGGCTTATACATTCGTTAAAGCTAATGGCGGTAAAATTGGTAATTCAATTTGCGAAGATGACCAAATGGATGTTGCTAAAGCTATCGAAGCAAAAGCTGCAGCAAAAGGTGTTAAATTAGTTATGGCAACAGATGTATTAGCTGCTGATGATTTTTCAGGCAATGGCACAAACAAATTTGTTGCAATTAATGAAATTCCTGATGGTTTTGAAGGCGTTGACGCTGGCATGGATTCAAGAAAAGCATTTGCTGAAGTGTTAAAATCATCAAAAACTATTCTTATGAATGGTCCTGTAGGTGCTTTTGAAAATCCAAAATTTGCGCAAGGTACAAAAGCGGTTTTAGAAGCAATTGTTGAAGCAACAAAAAATGGTGCAACTTCAGTTATCGGTGGTGGCGATTCAGTTTCTGCTGCTAAAAAGTTTGCTAAAGCTGAAGATTTCACCCACGTTTCAACAGGTGGTGGAGCTTCCCTAGAATTTATCGAAGGTAAAGTTCTTCCAGGCGTAGATGCTTTAGATGACTAATTAAAAGCAATAAATCAAAAGCGGTCTTAATTGACCGCTTTTTTGTTACAATATTTTTATGGAAAAGAGATATTATCCATATTCAAAATACTTAAAAGAAACCTTTGGCAAAAAAGTCTATAAAATCACTCTTGATAGCGGATTTTATTGTCCTAATCGAGATGGAACAATTTCAAAAGGTGGGTGCATTTTTTGTGATGAAGTTGGCAGTTTTTCAAGATGTGGTGCAAAAAGTTCGATTAAAGAACAAATTATAACTTCTATGGCTCATCTTGAGCGCCAATTCAAAGCGCAAGCTTTTATAGCTTATTTTCAATCATATTCAAATACCTATGCTCCGATTGAAAAATTAAAAGAAATTTATGATAGTGTCTTTTTTGATGAAAAAATCGTTTCTATTTCAATTGGTACTCGTCCTGATTGCGTGGATAATAAAAAATTAGATTTAATTTCAACATATAAAGTTCCTTGGATTGAATATGGACTTCAAAGCGCACATGATGAAACACTAAGATGGATGAATAGAGGGCATGACTTTGAATGCTTTAAAAAAGCAGTAATTGAAACTAAAAAAAGAGGAATTAAAGTTTGCGCTCATATTATTCTTGGTTTTCCAAATGAAACACGTGAAATGATGTTGGAAACTGCCCGTAAATTAGCGAAACTTGAAATTGACGGCATAAAAATTCACATGCTTACGATTTTAAAAGATTCACCTTTGTTGAAATATTACGAACAAAATCCTTTTTATTTAATGAATATGGAGCAATATTGCGAAATTGTTTGCGATATTTTAGAAATTTTACCCCCTACAACAACAATAGAGCGAATTGCAGGAACAGGATACAGCGAAACTACAACAGCGCCAATGTGGGTTAATCGAAGATTTGAAATTTTAAATATGATTGATAAAATTTTAATTCAAAGAAATTCAAATCAAGGAAAAAATTACCCATCAATCTAATGAAATAATGTCTTAAAAAAGTTATATTAATAATGGGTCGAATGTTTCCTATCACCTTAATTAGTGTCTATTGTTTATTTAGCTAGGATAGGTTTTTATAAATAAAACTTCGACCCGCTTAAAAAATTAAATTATAGCAATCAAAAAGTTCAACAATATTTTTATTTTCAATTGCTTGCTGAATTTTTTTATTGACCAAAGTTAATTCTTCTTCGCTCAATTTTTTAAGATTTTCTGGCATGACAATTTGATTTACTTTAGAACATTCAACAAAACCTTTATTTAAAATTAAAAATTGTTTATATGTTTCTAAAATTGGCAAATATTTTTCATTTGTTGTGTAATTTTTACCTTGATAATATTTAAAATCCCTTGGAAGTTGTTTTGAAATTAAGTCAATTAAAAAATCAATTTCGCTTGTATATTCGCTTTCTTCACAAGTTTCACCAAGAAGTTTATTACCTTCAATTTCGCAATCATCAAATTGTTTAATATAACTTGCCCAAAGTAAACATCCAAGGTAAAAACCAATGTTTGTGCTTAAATGTGCTTCAATTTTTTTTATAGTATTTAAAAAATTTAATTTCTTTAATTTTAAATTAGGAATAGCACTAAAAGTGTAATACGCATATCCCACTTGCCCAAAAGACTCCATTACAATTGGAGCATAACCTGGATCAAATTTAACTGTTTTTGAATTTGTTTTCATACAAATATTTTAACTTAAATAAAAAAATAGTTACAGTAATTTACAAATTTGAATTTATGTTAAAATTAGCGCATAATTCTAGTAGAAATTCTTTACATATAAAAATTTTTTAAATATAGTTAAATTAAAGTAAATATTAAGAGGGCTAATAAGTGGATAAGTTCAAATTAGATAATTACAACAGACAACCTGCTGAATATCCAAGATATTCATCAAACGCTAATATTAAAGTAGTTGGTGTTGGCGGTGGCGGTGGAAATGCTGTTAACCGAATGATAGCTTCTGGATTAAGCGGTGTTGAATTTTGGGCAATGAATACAGATGCTCAAGTTCTTGAAATGTCCTCTGCTCAAAAGAAAGTTCAATTAGGTACAAAATTAACAAATGGTCTTGGTGCTGGCGGAAACCCTTCAGTAGGTGAAAAAGCAGCAGAAGAATCAAGAGAAGATATCACAGTAGCACTAGATAGCGCAGACATGGTTTTCGTTACAGCTGGTATGGGCGGCGGAACAGGTACAGGTGCTGCTCCTGTTGTTGCTAAAATTGCAAAAGAAATGGGCGCATTGACTATCGGTGTTGTTACTAAACCTTTCAAATTTGAAGGTAAAAAACGTTTAGCTCAAGCTTTAGCTGGTCTTGAAAAATTAAAAGAAAATGTTGACGCTTTAATTGTTATTCCAAATGACAAATTAATGGAAGTAGTTGAAAGAAGAACAACATTCAAAGATGCTTTCTCAGTTGTTGACGAAGTTCTATTATGCGGTGTTCAAGGTATTTCAGACATCATCCTTGTTGGCGGTTTAATCAACGTTGACTTTGCCGATGTTAAAACTATTATGCAATCTTCAGGTTCTGCATTGATGGGTATCGGTAAATCTTCAGGCGAAGGCAGAGCTTTAGAAGCTGCAAAACTTGCAATTGATTCTAAACTTCTTGAAACATCAATTAATGGTGCAACAGGTATCATCATGAACGTTACAGGTGGTCCTGATATGACATTATTTGAAGTTAACGAAGCTGCAAGCGTTATCCACGACGCTGTTGCAGACGATGCAGAAGTTATCTTTGGTGCAGTTGTTGACGATAGAATTCAAGGAGAAATCCAAATTACAATTATTGCAACAGGTTTTGAATTGAAAAACGGAGAAGTTTCTGCTCCTCAATCTTCAGAAGGTAAAATTTCTGCAGCAGGATTATTCAGCGGATTTACTTCAGCTTCAATGGGCAGTTCATCTTCTTCATTCCCATTTGGCATGCCAGCTGGGGACGAAACAAAAAGAGAATCTTCTCCTCAACCTTCAGGTAATTCTTTAGATATTCCTGAATTTTTAAATCCTAAAAACAGATTATAATCAAATTTAAATAGAAAAAAGCTCTGAGAAATCAGAGCTTTTTAATTTATGTTGTTTTTTAAAAAATTAAATTAAAGGTATTCTCATAAATTCATCAACTGTGAACATCATAAACGTTTCACAATAATCACAATTATGTTGAATTGCTCTGAAAGCGTTAATTCCAATTATTCTATCAATAAGCCCAGGGTATTTGTCTTGCGGATAATACAAGGACAACATTTTTTTCTTTGTTTCGATAATTGAGCTAATATTAACATAATAATCTAGCGTACAAAGAGAAAAATCAGACTCATACATAATAATTTTTAAGGTTTCTTTGTGTTCTTTATCTTTTAAAATTTGTTTAAAGTGCTTCAAAAGAGCAATTGTATCAATATTGTTATCATATACATTTGGAACAAAAATGTAATCCGCTTCCGAAATATCAATTTTTTTGAATGTTGAATAATGATTTTTAAGAGTTTTATCATCAATGTCAAAGATTTTATAGCCTTTAACTCTTGTTCCTTTCATAACATCCAAAAACTGCTGTTTTTTAATGCTTGAAGATTCAATCGGATCAAATTGTGGCAACAAAGATGAACCATTTGTTAAACACAAAATTTCAAAATTTTTAGGATATTGAGCAATTAAACCACCAAGACCTTTTGTTTCCGCACCAGGATATTGTCCAAAAACAAGGCATTTGCTATTAATATTAATTTTAAATTGTCCAAATTGGCTCTTTAGTCCAAAAAGAAAATAAAAGACAAATTTATTGTAGTTAATTTGTTTAACTAACTTTGTTTTTTTAATAAAATCAATTATTTTTCTGCGCAGAGTGTTCATATATCCATCTTTCTATTTGGATTATAGCAAAAAAAGCTTTGCGTACATAATTTTAAGCCATTTTTGTTAACTTTAATTAACCAAATTTTAGGCAATTTTTTTATAAAAAAATACTTTATATAAATACGAGAGATATACTTTAGTGATATAATTTTACTATGCAAAAAGAAACGATTAAATTTTTAAAAGAAAAGCAAATCCAAAAAAAAGCACAAGAACACGCTGAATTTTTGGAAAATCAATTTGCTCAAAATCCAATTAAAGCAAAGTTTAGTGCGTTTCTTAAAGCAAAAAAAGATATCACTATTAAAGATTTATTTTAATGCAAAATATTAAAAGTTCTCTTTTTTTATATTTGACATCTCGCCAAAAATCTCAACTTTTGGGAACTTTAAAGTCTTATTCTAAGAAGTTTGATTTAACAAGCGAAGAATTAGCATATAAATTTTTAGAAGACGAAAAATATTATATTAATATTCAAAATCCTCATTTTGAATTTGTTAAAGAATATTTTGAAGACGACAGATTTTTCAAAGAATTAAAAAAATTTTTTGATTTTTGCGCATGGGAAAAACGTCAAAAAGAGCTTATGGAGCCTTATTTAGACAAACAAAAAGAAATTGCTAAACAACAAAGAAAACGTGCCCAAGAATTTAAAATGTCCAAATTGAAACCAACAAAAAAACAACTTATGTATTATGATAAAATTACAAAAGCGCATAATGTTGAAAAAAAAGACACACAAAACGCATCTCGATTAGACTTAAGAAATTGGATAATGGAAAT
>JAZUSV010000169.1:0-3521 GCA_045606885.1 Candidatus Gastranaerophilales bacterium
GATGTGCAAAAAATCTTATAGATATGGAGCTAATGCTTGGCTTATTGGTTAAAAACGGATACAGCTATAGCTTAAATCCTGATGATGAAAATATTAAAACAGTAATTATAAATACTTGTTCATTCATATCAGATGCCGAAAAAGAAAGCGTAAGCGCAATATTAGATATGATATCAAAAGGCAAAAGGGTCATTCTAACAGGTTGCTTGCCACAAAAACATCCGCAAGAATTACCAAAACTGCTACCAGAAATTAAAAACTTTATCGGCACTTGTGAATACGATAAAATTATTGAAGCAATTGAAAATAAAGAATATCACAACATTTCGCAAACTCCAAACTATGAATACAGAGAAGATGTCAAACGTGAACAAATTACGGTTGGTTCATCAAGTTACATAAAAATAGCAGAAGGATGTTACTATAATTGCGGATATTGCGTAATTCCAAAACTAAGAGGAAAATATAAATCTCGCAAAATGGAATGCATTATTCAAGAAGCGAAAGAGCTAGCAAACAAAGGTGTGTCTGAAATTATTTTAATAGCACAAGACACAACAAGCTACGGTCTTGATTTATACAAAAAACCAATGTTGGCTGAGCTTTTAGGTGAATTAAACAAAATAAAAAATTTAAATTGGATAAGAGTAATGTATGCATATCCGACAAACTTCGATGAAAAACTTATGAGCGCAATCAATGATTTAGATAAAGTTGTAAAATACATCGACATTCCACTCCAACACTCGCACATTGAAGTTTTAAAAAGAATGAAACGACCAGCGATAGATTATCGAAAATTCGTAAATAAACTAAGAAAAAAAATCAAAAATGTTTCAATAAGAACAACTTTTATTGTAGGTTACCCAGGTGAAACAGAAGAAGAATACGAAGATTTGTACAATTTTGTTAAAGAAACAAAATTTGATAAAGTTGGAGTATTTGAATATTCAAAAGAAAAAAACACGTACGCATATACGCTCAAACCGCAGATAAAATCAAATATCAAAAGAAAAAGAAAAAACGCCTTAATGAAATTACAAAAAGAAATTTCTGCAGAAATAAATAAAAATTGGCAAGGCAAGAAAATTCAGTGTATAATAGAAGAAATTCATTCTGATGGAAAAATCGTAGCAAGAAGTTACAAGGATGCTCCTGAAGTAGATGGATTAGTATATATAAAAAGCAATGAATATCTAACACCTGGTGACATAGTTGATGTAAAAATCACAAAAACAACTAGCTACGATATGTATGGCACAGTTTAAAATAGGACTCGTCTGGAAACAAATGCAAAAACAATCAATAAAAACAAATTTACCAATCCTTCCAATAAGCGCAGTTGCGTCTGCTCTTAATGTTCACCAAAGAACACTTAGAATATACGATAGCGAAGGAATATTATCACCTAAAAGAACAGATAAAAATCGACGCAATTATAGCTTAGATGATTTAGAAAAAGCAAAATTAATTCTGTTTTTGACAAGAAATTTAGCCTTAAATTTAGCAGGTGTAAAGATTATCTTAACAATGCTAGAAAAAAACAAAGTAAAACCAATGGATTATATTAACTACATTGAAAAAACAGCAAAACTAGCTGGAATTGACACAAAAATACAAGAAACAAACATTGCAAAAACCTCAAAAAGAGGAAGAAAACCTAAGAGCGAGAAATAATCTCAAAAGATTCCCTAGCTTTGTATGAACTCCTTGCTAATGGTGCCACTACAGGCAAAATTGTTGTATTATTTTTAATATATTCTTCAATTTCTTTATACTCATCCAAAGTATAATACTTTTTAACTTCAAGATGTTGCTTTGAAGGTCGAATATATTGCCCAACAGTTAAAATGTCTAAATTAGTTTCAGCAAGGTCTTGAATTAATTCTTTAATTTCATCAAAAGTTTCACCTAAACCCAACATAAAACCAGATTTTGTAATAAAACCTTTTTGTTTCATATAAGATAAAACATCCAAAGTACAATCATAATTAGCCATTTGCCTTGCAATTGGGTAAAGTCTTTTTATTGTTTCAATATTATGATTAAAAACGTCTGGTTTTGCTTGAACAATTCTATCAAGGGCAATTTTACTTCCCTTAAAATCAGGGGTTAAAATCTCAATTTTAACATCATTATTTAATTTTCTAATTTCATTTATGGTATTAAAATAATGTATTGAGCCATAGTCATCATTTTCTTTTAAATCGTCTCTTGTAACTGAAGTTACAACACAATATTTTAAATTAAGTTCGCTAACTGCTTTTGCAACGTTTTTTGGCTCGTTTTCATCTATGCCCAATGGTGTTTTTTGTGAAATATTACAAAATGCACAATTTCTTGTGCAAGTATTTCCAAGTATTAAAAAAGTAGCCGTTTTTGAAGAATAACATTCACATTTGTTTGGACATCTTGCGCCGTCACAAACGGTGTTTAAGTTATTATTAGATAATATTTTTCTAACTTCTTGATATTCCTTGTTATCAACATTAGCAATTTTTGTTTTTAAATATTGAGGCAATCTTTGATAGTTATTCATCTTTTAATAACTCCAAAATAGCTTCAGCATAGCTTGGATGAGGGAAAATCATATCTTGAATTTCAAAAATTGAAACTTGTTTATCAATCAAAACGCTAAATATTGAAATTAAAGAACAAGCTTCTTTTGCCACAACATGAGCACCAACGATAAATTCGCCAAACAGCACAACTTTTACAATACCGTCGGCACAATTATCACACCAAGATTTTGCCAAAGAAGGAATTAAAAGCTTTTTAACTTTATAACCTTCAAGACCTTCAATATCTTGTTCTCTAACACCGATAGAAGCAATTTCAGGCATTGTATAAATTACAGAAGGAATTGGTTTTCTTGTTATCGGTTTATTGTATAAAATTTTATTAATTATGCAACGAGCTTGATAGCTTGCACTGTGTGCTAATGTCGAATAGCCATTTGCATCGCCAATTACATACAAGTTTTCAAAATCGGTAAAGCCATATTCGTCAGCTTTTAAGTTATATCCGCCACCAAGACCACCCATGCTAACTTTTGGAACAACAGGTTCTCTTCCAACGGCTACCAAAATGCAATCTGTTTCAAATGCAGTTTCAGAACCCAATATAACCAAATCGTTTGAAATTTTTGCAATGTGGTCATTTTTAAAATATTCAATATTGTTTTGTTTTAAAATTCTCTCAACTCTTTTTTGCAAGTCAATATCAAGCGCCGGAGCAAGTGCTGGCGCTTTTTCAACAAGTTTAACTTCGACATTTAAGCCAGATAAAATCATTGCCCATTCAAGCCCAATAGCTCCAGAGCCAACAATAGTTATTCTTTTTGGCAAATTATACATTTTATAAAAATCATCAGAAGAAATAACAAAATTGTTATCAAACGGCAACCCAGGCAATTCTACTGCTTTTGAACCTGTTGCAACAATTACATTTCTTGCCTTGTAAACTTCGCCATTCGCAATTATTTCTGCCTCATCGTAATCAATAGAAAGCTCAACATCAGC
>JAZUSV010000170.1:0-3380 GCA_045606885.1 Candidatus Gastranaerophilales bacterium
ATATCTTCCAAATGAAGACATAATCTTGTTTTTAGAGGACTTGGCTGAACCGGCGTATAAAATTGATAAAATGCTTTTTGAAATTTGTCGAAATGAAAATTTAAAAAATAAAATTAGAGGAATAATTTTTGGCGATTTTTATTTGGATGAAAATGAAATTATGCCGATTTTAAAGGAATATTCAGCTTTTTTAAAAGTTCCTGCTTGGCACACTAAAGAGATTACCCATAAACCAAACAATGTCACTTTGCCCTTTGGTAAATTTGTTGAATTATAGTAAAATATTTTAAAAGGGGATATGGAAGATGGCAGAAGATAAAAAGACATTGATTTTAATTGACGGTCATGCACTAGCTTTTAGGATGTTTTTTGCGCTAGAGCGAACAAATATGCAAACAACTGACCATATTCCAACTTGGGCAATTTGGGGTTTTTTTAAAGCGATTTTTGATTTGTTAGCAGATAAAAAATTGAATATTAAACCAAATTCTATAGCTGTTGCATTTGATGTTTCAAAAGCAACTTTTAGACTTGAAAAATTCCCTGAATATAAAGCAAACCGTCTTTCAATGCCTGATAGCTTAAGAACTCAATTAACTTTAATTCAAGAAGGTTTAGACGCTTTTGATATCCCAATTTATACATACGAAGGTTACGAAGGCGATGACGTTATTGGTACAATTGCCAAACAAGCTCGTGAAAAAGGGCATAAAACCTACATTTTAACAGGTGATAGGGATAGTTTTCAACTTGTTGATGATGAAGGTTTAACTACAATTTTAATTCCTTCAAAAGGTGAAATTGTTAAATACAACAAACAAGAAGTTTTTGAAAGAATGGAAGTATATCCAAATCAAATTGTTGATTATAAAGCGTTGTGTGGCGATACTTCAGATAATATTCCAGGCATTCGAGGAATTGGTCCAAAGAGCGCAAGTGCATTATTGGCAGAATTTGGAACGCTTGATGGAGTTTATGAAAATATTGAAGGAATAACTAAAAAAGCACTGAAAGAAAAGCTTATAAATGGCAGAGAAGATGCTTATTTGTCTCAATATTTAGCTAAAATTGTTGAAGATGTTGACATTGAATTTGACTTTGAAGGAGCTTGTTTAAATATTCCAAATAAAGAAAAAGCAATTGCGTTTTTAACAAAAATGCAGTTTTATTCTTTTGTAAAAAACATTGATAAATTATTAGCTCCTTTTAATAGCGAAAATTCTTGCGGGGGTTCTTGTGGCAACATTGTTTCTTTTGCGCCAATTGAAGAAAACGAAACCCAACAACTTGGGCTTTTTGCTGCTGTTCAAAAAAGAGAAGCAAAAAGTGTCAACAAGGTTGAAAAAGATTATTTAAATTCTATTAAAAATGGTGATAAAATTGGATTTTTAATTGATTTTATAGAAAAAGATTATTGTTATATTTCACACAATAACAATGTTTTAAAAACAACAATTCTTGAAGCAAAAGAATTAATTGAAAATTCTGAAATTAAAAAAGTAACTTATGATGTTAAAAATATTGATTTAGACATCAAAGGCGTGATTTCAGATGTTCAATTGTCAAGCTATATTAAAGATTCATCAAGAAAACATGATTTAATTACGCAAATTAATGAATGCCTTGAATTAATGCCCGATGAGAATGATTTTGGGCTTTTGTGTTCATATTTATTAGAATTGGATGAATTTTATAATAAAAATTTAAATGAAAAAGAATTAAAGCTTTTAAATGAAGTGGAATTGCCATTAGCGTTTGTTTTAAAAGATATTGAAAAAACAGGAGTTAAGTTAGATGTTGACTATTTAAAAACAATTGGCAATGAAATAGATTTAAAAGTTAAAAATTATGAAAAATTAATCTATGATGAAGCAGGCTGCGAGTTTAACATCAATTCTCCTAAACAAGTGGCAGAAGTTTTGTTTGATAAAATGCAAATCAAGCCCAAGAAAAAGGGAAAATCTGGAAATTATTCAACAAACGCTAAAATTTTAGATGAACTTGCGCTTGAATATGCAATTGCAGCAAATATTTTAGAACACCGTCAATTGATGAAATTGAAAACAACTTATATTGACGCATTGCCTAAATTAGTTAAAGCTGATGGTAAAATTCATACGCATTTTAATCAAATAGTGACAACTACGGGAAGATTATCTTCTTCTGAGCCAAATTTGCAAAATATTCCAATTAAAACAGAATTTTCTTCAAGAATTAGGGCAGGTTTTGTTCCAGAAAACGAAGACAATGTTATTTTGAGTGCGGATTATTCTCAAGTTGAGCTTAGACTGTTAGCTCATTATTCAAACGACAAAGGTTTAATTGAGGCTTTTTGTTCTGATATTGATGTTCACAAAGTTACGGCGTCTAAAATCTTTGGCGTGTCAATGGATGAAGTAACAAAAGAAATGAGAAGAAAAGCGAAAACCGTTAATTTTGGAATAATTTATGGTCAAACTCGTTATGGTTTATCTTCGACTTTGGGAATTTCTCCTTATGAAGCGCAAGATTTGATAAATAAATATTTTGCGACATATCCTAAAATTTCTCAATACATCAATGAAACTCTTGAATGTGCTCAAACAAACGGTTGGGTTGAAACTTTGTACGGTAGAAAAAGATATTTAGGCGCAGAATTAAATTCAAGAAATGCAAACATTAGAGAATTTGCTGCACGTGCTGCAATTAATGCGCCATTACAAGGAAGCAGTGCTGATATTATAAAAATGGCAATGGTTGATTTGCACCAAAAATTAAGAGATTATAAATCAAAAATTATTTTGCAAATCCATGATGAATTAGTGCTTGAAGTTCCAAATAATGAGCTTGAAGTTGTTAAACCAATTGTAATATCTGCAATGGAAATGAATCAACCGCTGAGAGTTCCTCTAAAAGTTGAAGTTGGATATGGTAAAACTTGGATGGAGAAATAAGTTATGAAAAAGTTTATTCTTTCTTTTTGTTTGCTGTCCACAATGGCCTTAGCGGGAATTTTTGAAGATAGTTTTAAAGTGTATTCCATGAATGCAGATAATTTATTTATGATTACTTTGAGTGCACTTAATTCTAGCAGGCAGTTTGAAGTAGTAGAAATGCAAACAAAAAATGGCTATATTCTATTTTTGTATGGTTCAAGATATTATTTGCTTACAATGACTAAACGCTACCAAAACCAAACAGAAATAAAAATTCTTCCTCAAAATAGTGATTATTCACAAGGAAGTGCCGTTGCGCAAAATGTTTTTTCTTTAATTGATTATCAACTAAAAAATCAACCAATGGAGCCAATTAAATAAAATGTCTAAATATGCTCAAGTTTTGGTTGATATTAATAAATTGGGGACAAAAACCTTTAGTTATTTAATCCCTGAAAAATTAAA
>JAZUSV010000171.1:0-10121 GCA_045606885.1 Candidatus Gastranaerophilales bacterium
TATTAAAAAAGGCGGTTTTACCGCCTTTTATTATTTTAGTGCTTCTTTTGAAGCTGTTGCATATTTAAGCTGTTTTTCTATTACTTTTAATCTTAATGTTTTTTCTGTATAGGTCATTGTTTTTGAACCTTCAATTTCAGCTTTTTCTTTGTTCAATTTAGCAATTTCAGCGTTAAGTTCTTTTAGTTTTTCAGCTTTTTTTGCTTGAGCTTCTTTTGCTTGTTTGTCAGCTTTTGCTTGCGCTGCTTTTTTGTCTGCCGCAGCTTTTGCTTCTAAATCTTTTTTAATAGAATTTTTTACAGATTGGTTGTAGTTTTTTGCTTCTTGTTTAGATGCTTCAATGTCTTGTTTAATCGCATTTTTGAAAGCAGTTGTATAACTTGTTGCAGCTAAAGTCATGCTTGTTGAAAGAGCTAAAACTACTCCTAGAGTTAATATTTTTTTCATAAATTCCCTCCTTTTTATTTTATTTTATCAATTTTTTGTTTGATTGTAAATTGAATGAAAAATAAAACAGGGGGTAATGTGCCCCCTGTTTGTTATATCTTTGAGCTCCTGAGGAAATCAAAGATTTCCACGTCGCCTAGGTACGGTTTCTGCTCTGTCCGCCAATGCTCAACGCATTGCCGTCACGAGCTTCACACACCATGGCTCTCGTCTGCGCTTGGCAAGTTCAGCAGAACTAGCCTCGCTTGACTCAAGAACTATTTTTTATTAACTAATTCTTTGCATTTTTTACCTCCTGTGAAAGCTGGAACTGTTTTTGCAGCGATTTTAATTTCTTTACCTGTTTGTGGGTTTCTACCTGTTCTAGCAGCTCTTTTTCTTGATTCGAATGTACCGAAACCAACTAAAGTAACTTTTTCACCTTTAGCAACAGTTTTTTGTACAGTTTCTACTAAACCGTTTAAAACTTCAGCAGCTTCTTTTTGAGTAACTTTAGCTTTTTTAGCAATTTCTTGTACTAATTCTTCTTTGTTCATTATGAACCCCTTTCTATATCTCTTGGGTCTATTATATTTAATAAAATCGCATGTGGCAAGCCTTTTTTTAAAATTTTAAAAAAAATTTTTCTTGCTATAATAGTAATATGAAGAAAAAGTTTGTTCGATGGTATGAAAAAGACGAATATTTAAAGGCTTTTATGAGTCTTATGCAAGATTTACCAATTGAAGACCAATGTGAAGTCGCTATTGATATGATTATTAAATCTTCAAATTTAATTGATAGAGACTATACCAAAATGATAGAAGAAGTTTCCTTTTTTAATCGAAAAAATTATAAAAGATGGTATGACAAAAATCCAAGTGTTCATTTGGCAATAGAATCTTTAAGAGATTTAACACCACAACAAAGAGACGAAGTTGTTAAAGAATTTTCAGGAATTATTTTAAATTTACATCCTGCTGATTCAAGTGAAATTGGTGGAGAACAATAATGAAAAATATATTAGTCACAGGTGCATCGTCAGGAATTGGCGCACAAATTGCCGAGGTTTTGGCCAAAAGAAATGATGTATTTTTAACAGGCAGAAGAAAAGTACATTCTATTAAGTACTGCGCTTGTGATTTTTCAGATATTTCCTCAATTAAACAAATGTACAAAAGTGCAATTGAATATTTTAACTCAGACATTGATGTTTTAATAAACTGTGCAGGACAATATGTTTATAAACCAATAGAACACATGTCTTGTGAAGAAATTTCATATTTAGTTGATGTTAATTTCAAATCTGCGTATATTTTGGCTGGGCTTGTAATTCCTGCAATGAGAACAAAAAAATGGGGCAGAATTATTAATATTGGTTCAATTTCAGGTGTTGTTGGCGAAGCAAACGCAAGCTTATATTCTGCAACAAAATCTGCACTAATGGGTATGACAAAAGCTTTGGCGCTTGAAGTTGCAAACGATAATATTACCGTAAATACAATAAATCCTGGTTGGGTAGATACTCCTTTGGTTCAAAATTCTTTAAATGAAGTTGAAAAGCAAGAAGTGATTGATGTTACACCTCAAAGACGCTTTGTTGAGCCAATAGAAATAGCTCATTTGTGCGAATATTTAATTTCTCAAAGTGCAAAAGGAATAACAGGTCAGGGAATAAATCTTTGTGCTGGATTGACTTGCGGTTGTTAAGTTTGGTTAATTTATCTAGCAAAAAAAATTCTTTTTGTGTTTCATGTGTGTAAATAATACGCTGGAGCAAAGTATGATTACACCTGTTAGAAATATTTCTTTTAAAACAATTAAAAAACAAGATAAAACCACTAAAGCCAACCAAATTCAGTCACAACCATACGCAATTAATTCTCTTTATGCAAACGCTAATAAGATTAATTTTAGCGGATATTTGAGTATGGGTAGAAAAATTACTGCTGAAGAAGGTATTGAAAATAATTTCTTCCAATTGCCAAAAATTACTTTAGAAGATGGTACGCTGCATCAAATTCAGCCAGATAAAAGCCAAATAGAGTGTGCTAAAAAATTATGCAATGGAAAAAATGTTGTTTTTGATGCTCCAACAGGTATGGGCAAAACCGCAATTGCTCATTTTGCAATGAATAAAAATTTATTTGAAAATAAAAAAACAATCTACACAGTTCCTATTAAGGCTCTTGCAAATGATAAATATGTTGAATTTTCAAAAATTTATGGTGCAAAAAATGTCGGTATTTTAACAGGTGATAGAAAAATTAATACAAACGCTCCAATTACCATTATGACTACTGAAATTTTTGAAAATCAGGCTCAATCAATGACAACAAACGATGCTCTTAAAATTGGTACTGTTGTATATGATGAAGCACACTATATTGGGGATGAAGAGCGTGGTATGGCTTGGGAACACTCTATTATGAACGCTGCTTCTAAAGGCGTTCAAATTTTAGCGCTATCTGCAACAATAGGAAATGCAAATGAATTTGCCAAGTGGATTGGTAAAATTCCGGGTGCTCGTCCAACTGAGCGTGTTGAAGTAAAGAGTGAAAATCGTCCTGTTCCGTTAGTATGGCATTTGTATAGACAAGATAAAGAAGAAACCTATCTTGCACCAATTTTAATTGGCGAAGTTGATTTGTCTTCAAATTTGGACGATTTATCTTATGCTGTTATTGATTTAATTTATGAAATTGAAAAAGAATATTTTGAAAGAAGACATGAAGCAAACAAAGATAAACCCGATTATGATAATAGATTTTTAATAGATGCTTCATATCGTTCAACAATTGCTAAAAAATTAAAAGAAACATTGGGTGAAAATTGGATTAATACAGACTTTTTAGACTACGATGTTTATACAAAATTAAAAGAAGAATTTAAGTCAATTGCCGGTACGGATTTAATTCAAATAAATAATATTGCCGAAAAATCAGGGGTAAGAGCTTTGTCTGATACTCAAAGAAAAGCGTTGGAAGTATTATACAAAGCAGAATATGAATACGATGAGTCATATCAAATGACTGACGATGATTATGATTATATGTATCGTCAATTAAAAATGGCTATTGGCGATGGTCAAAATAGTTTTAGATACGACACTCAAACATTTGGAAGAAAACTTGGAAGAGTGTTTCGCACTTTAAACAAAGACCAAATAGACCAAATTACTCAATTGATGTCTCGTTCTGATGTTAAAAATTCAAGAATGATTCACGAAAATTGGCAAGAAGACAACTATACTCAACTTGTTGAAAAATTAGAGAGCGAAAACATGCTACCTGCAATTATCTTCAAGTTAGCTCAAGGCGGATGTGAGCAAGTTGCAAATGCAATGGCTGAAGGTGATGAAGAAGCGTTTAACGATGACGAATTATCCGAACAAGAGCTTAAAAACCTAGAAGAACAAGCAAGCGAGCTAGATTTATTAACTCAAAATGAAAAACAACAAGTTATAGAAATTTTAGACAAATACGAAAAACAAGGCGTATATTTGGGCTTAAATCCTCAAAAGCAAATGTTATTAAGAGGTTGGGGAGTTCACCATGCCGGAAGATTGCCTCAATATAAAAAATTAATTGAAGAATTATTTTCAAAAAAATTGATTAAAGTTGTTGTTGCAACTTCAACACTAGGAGCTGGCATCAACATGCCTGCTAAAACAGTTGTTATGACAAATACTGCATACAAAAAATATAATCCTGATTCAGAAGAATTTGAGTTTACTCCTTTAACTGCTAACGAATTTCATCAAATGGCTGGTCGTGCGGGACGTCGTGGAATTGACGTTGTAGGGCATGTGGTGTTGTATAATTTGCACACTCCGCCAAAAGGTTTTAACAAAGAAGGAATTGTAAACAAAGAAGGCAAAATTGACGAATTACAACTTGCATATAAATTGATGATGAGCGGTGCTGATGATGTTAGAAGCTCCTTTAGACCGCAACCAGCAATGCTTGCAAAATATTATTCTCAAAATCCAGACACTAATGATTTAAGAAAATTGATTAAGCAATCTTTTAGAAATCATCTTTCAAAAGATAAGGAAAAATTTGAAAAGCAAATGCTTAAAAAATTTGAAAACTTTAGCCAAGTTTTAGTTAAATTGAATTGTGTTTCTAAAAATTATAAAAAAGAATTAGAATTAACACCAAAAGGTGAAATTTTAATGATGTGCCAAGGCATGAATCCTTTAGTTTTGGCAACATTGTTGTATGATGAAAAACTTGCAAAAGTAACACCTGCTCAATTGGCGCAAATTGCAGGACATATTCAAGGAACATCAGAACAAAGAGAAACTGCTGGCGTTGAGTTGCTTGTAAGCGACAAAATTAAATATGCAGAAGTTATGAGTGAACAAGCGCTTTCATCAATTAATTTTGAAGTTACAAAAGATATTTTTAGACTTAGCGAAAACAAAGTCTTAAAAGCGCTAAGAGAAGGTAATGTTAATCGCAATGACATAAAAGAAGCGAACACTTTTGCTGGACTTGTTAGCTATATGTTTGCGTCATTAAATCAAAACTCTGATAATTCTATTGAAAACTTTGAAAAAATTGTTAAATCAACTGATACAGTTATTTCTTCTGATTATGAAGCAAATAAAGAATACAAAAGAAATGCAACCGAAGGTAATATCTATAAAATTATTGCAGGTAGCATTTCAACCCTAAAACAGATAATAAGAATTTGCGATTTTGCAATTTCATGCGATGATAAATATCCAAATACATCTTATTGGGAGCAATTAAGAGAAAAAGCGCAAGAAGCGATTAAATTATTAGACAAAGAGCCAATAAACAACAATCCTGAATATGCGAATAAATCTACAAACAATTAATACATATTTTTCTTTTAAAAATCAAAAATTAAAAGAAAAACAAGCCAATTTTTCACAAAGCTCAAATGTGACAAATCCTTTTGCGCCTTTAGCAAAAGATAGCGTACAGATTTCTTTTGGCGCAAGCGACCATTGCAGTGTGCAGGATTTTGAAGTTAAAACAATACCAAATCTTCGTTGCCCAGCATGCGGGCTTATAATGCTTACTGACAAACAAATAGCCTCTTTTGTAAGAGATGTTAGCAATAAAAAAGGGAAGGAATTAGCCGCAACCCTTGAGAAATATGAAGACGAAAGCGTTTTAACAGGCAAACCATCATTAGACAAAACAGGCCATGGTATATATCGACCTATTAAAAAAAGTGTAGTTGATATTTATAAAAAATTAGCAATCGAAAATCCAACTATGGATTTAATGGGGCTTACAAGATATCAAGCAAACATTTCTATTGAAGCCTTAATCGCAAGGCAAATGGAAGTTATAAAAGAGCTTGAAAGCTATATTAGATTAAATATTCTTGACGAAACAGAACGAGAAAATTCGCTTAAAAAACTTGATGAATATGTTAAACAAATAAAAGGCGAATCAAGCGAAGGTTTTGCTCGTAAGAAATTTATTTATGCAATGAAAAATACTAGTTCCGAGCCTTCAAAAAGAATAGGAATAGAAGAAATTGCAAGCAAAATGCCCACATCTGAAAATGATATTAATTCATTTTTTGTAAAATATGCAAACAAGAAACAACCACCTTCAACAAATAGAATTATTGCTGAGAGATTAGTTAATCAAACAATACCAACAGCAGAACATTTAATTCCAAAAGCTAGAGGTGGTAAAAATAGATTATCAAATTATATTTGTGATTGCGCAGATTGTAACTCAAGAAGAGGGCACACAGAGTTTTATGATTGGCTGCAAACACTTCCGAATTTTGAAGAAAGATTACAAGAATATGTAAACGATGTTCGAATTGCAATAGATAGCGATTTGTTGAGCGATAGATACGATAGCTATATTGAAAATGTTATTGATACAATTTCAACACTATCTGAAGGTGAAGTTGTATTAGAAATTCCCGATGTTACAAATCCTAAGAAAAACGCAATTGTAATTGCAAAAAGAGAACGTGAAATTGCCGAATACACATCTAAAAATAAAATTTTAGAACAAAGAAGAAAACAACTAGAACAAGAAATTAAAAAGCTTGAAGAATATCCACATTTTGCAGAAGTTGAAGAACATCAAGAAATTATAGCAGAATTAGCAAGAGTAGATGCTGAAATTGACGAAATTAACGGACGTTTAATATCTTCAAGAACACCATTATATGTATTAAAGCAAAAAGTTGATGACTTAGATGACAAAGTAAAAGCTTGCAAAGACCCGGCTGAAAAAGTGTTAGTAAAAGCTGAATATGATGGCGCAGTAATAGTTCATCAAGGACTTGTTGACGAAATAAACAAACTAGAAAATAGACTTGGCACTTTAAAAAGAAAGAAAATCAAGCTTAAAAAACAAAGAAAAGGATTTTTGCAAAGAGAAAACGAGCTAAGAAGACAAATTGATGAAAAAAGGGCAATTTTAACAAAAATCAACACCGCTAAAGATAAAGTAAAAAGCTTGGGCAATGTTGAACAAAAAAGAGAAGACTTGCTTCAAAAAATAGCTGTTGTTGAAGAGTCTATTGTTGATTTAGAAACAAAAAATGCACAAATCGTTTCGCAAGAAGGTTTTGATATAAGCAATACTTCTGATTTTGATGAATATCAACACCAAAGAGAACTTTTAACAACTGCAGAAAATTTATTATCAAGCAAAGCATACAGAAAAACAGCGCATAATGCAGGTTTAACAAGAGAAGTAATTGAAATAGCTAAGAAAACAATAGAAGAAAAAATTGATGATTTATTAAAATTAGATAGCGTACAATATTTCTTAAATTTAGCAAGTTTAAAAGTTGAAAATGAGCGCAAAGTAAACTTTGATGGACGTTTAGCAGAAATAAACCGAACCAAAAAAGAAGTAGATGCGCTGAACCTGCAAATTGAAGCGTTGTGCCAAGATAAATCTGCAGATGCTCTTCAAGCAGAATACGAAGCACTTGTTGATGAAAGACGTACAATTGACGAAATTCACAAAATTATTGAAAAAAGAAAAACTTTAGAACACTTAACAAGAACTGTAAGAAAAAATGCAGCTCAATTAGAAAAATTAGAAAATTATAGAGAAATGACAAATTCTCAATATTCAAGCATAACAAGCTTTATCAACGTAGATGACATATATTGTTAAGTATTGTAACAAAAAAAGTATATACTGAAATCTCATTTTGTATATCGTTTTTATATAAGTGTAAGACACGATAAGAAATCAAAAGGAGATATAAAAATGTTTACATCAGTTTCATCTTGCACAACTTCATCAACACCAACTTACAGTGCACCATCAACACCAACAGTTCAAACTCAACCACCTGTGTCATTATTTACTCCTGTTGAAACAGCTGGTTCTATAGCTTAATCAAAGCAATGACGAGGGTTAAAAGATGACAGAAATGAAATTAACAAATTGCTTGTTAGGAGCTTTAATTTTAATTTCCTGTACGATGTTTATTTGGACTTTAAGTTATATCCAAACAGCAAACAACACTCAAATACCAACAGCAATATCTGCTTTTAACGGATAGACAATAATCAAATTCATATATAAGGCGAAAGCTACTAGACAAATTGAGGGCTCAAATTGAGCCCTTTTTGGTTTTTATTTAGATTTTCTTGATAACATCATTCCTGTTCCTAATTCTAGGATTTGAGATTGATAATCTTTTTTGTTAAAAAGCAAATTAACATAGTCTTCAACTTTTTCGTAATGTGATAATATGTTGTCTGCTAAAATTACTGCGCCATTTTCAACCATTTCATCAATTAATTTAAAATAGCTTATATATTCTTTTTTGTTTGCGTCAATAAAAACAAAATCAAATTTTTCACGTTTGCCTTGCTTGATTTCTTCAAGCATATCTTCTAAAATTACGATTGCCGAGCCAATTTTTGGTTCAACTTCAACATCAAAACAACAGGTTTTAAAGTTTTTTCTTGCTACAGACTGTCTTTTTTCCCAAAATTCTATTGTTGTAAGCTTTCCTTTTGTTTCTTTTAGTGCTTTTAAAATCCAAATTCCACTATAACCGTTAGAAGTCCCTATTTCTAAAACTCTTTTAGAGTTGTTTATTTTAATTAGAGAATTTAAAAAATTTGCACTTTGTCTGTCTAAATTCCAAAAATCTGTTCTTGTTTTTTCAAGTTCATGTAAAATATTTTCTGTTGTTTCATCAAAATATAGTTCGTTTACTTTTTTAATATCGCTCATTTTATAGCCTTTGAGATTTGTCTGTTATTACTATATTTGCAACATCAATATATGATTCTTGTGAAGTCGCTAATTTCATTGTTTCAAGGTTGTATATTAAATATGCTTTAGAGTTAATTCCTGTTATGATGACATTTTTTTCACCTGGAATTAGAGTCATTTTTGAATAAAAACCATCTTGTGTAAGTTTTTCTCTTGAAATCAATTTGTTTTTAACTGTGTCATACACATCCATGTAGCCTTCTTTTGCGCAAAGAATAAATAGTTTAGTGCCAAACAACAAAGCATCTGTTGGTTTTTTGTCGATAGTTACTGTGTTAATTAATTTTCCAAGGTTTTTATCAAACACATGTAACTCCCCTTGAGTTCTTGAAATAGCATAAATATTAGCTACGTCTGAAACGATTTTAGAAACGTTATTAACTGTTCCCATTGGTTGAACTATATAATCATCCGCATTTCTTGTAACATTGAATACTTTTTGCGTGTATTCATCAAAGAAAGCAAAGGTTTTATCTATGTCACAATATGCAATTTTAGAAGGTTTTTGAGTTAGTTTAACCACCCTATCTAGTTGCATAGAACTTAAATTGATTAAATAAATCGCTTGGGCATTTTGACTTGTCACGTATGCGATATTATCTTCTTTATTAAGCGTTACATCCGTTGCATTTGCATCAAGTTCTATTGTTGAAATAACTCTTTCATCTTTTAAATCAATAATTTCAACGTTTTTTCCGCTCCAATACAACACAAGAGCAACTTTTGAAGTATCTGATGCTACTATCTTTAAAGGCATTGAAGATAGTTTTAATTCATACAGTGGTTTTTGACTTGTTGAATCGTAAACAGATAAAAATTTTGAATTTCTTGGATTTATGAATGTTTTTTTATCTTTGAAATCAACAGTTTGAATAAAGTCATCTCTTCTAACATTTTGGGTATATGCAGCGGTTTTATTTTTTTCTTCATTTTTTAAAGTAAGAGAAGTCTCTTCTTTAGAAGGGATTAACAAATCACCGAGAGTTAATTTTAAACTTTCAGGCATTTTTAAACCAATTGGTGTTAACATATCTTGGGGCATTAAGCCAAGACGAACTTTAATTGGAAGGTCATCTTTTTTAGTCAGGGTGTAGTTTCCTTGTTCATCTTTGAAAACTTTTAAAAAAGAATAGCCATTGTTTAAAAGAAGAACTTCAGGTAAATCTTTTAAAGTTTTATTTTCAGGATAAGAATATTCAACCTTTAGCTCATTAACAGTTGTGTCTGTTGGTGGATACAAAGGAATATACATCACATCATCACTTAAAGTAACAACGCTATCGAAACGTTGTTGCGCTAAGGGAAGTTGCCCTTTAACATAGTTCCAAATGTCATTTGGAAGTTTTGTTGCATTTGCTGGTGCGCAAAAAGCTAAAAACGTGCTAAGCGATAAAGTTAATATATTCTTTTTAATATTCATTTTATCCTCTTTTT
>JAZUSV010000172.1:0-4349 GCA_045606885.1 Candidatus Gastranaerophilales bacterium
AGCTGCACCAGACATGTAAAATATTTTTATCCAAAGTGGCGAATCAAAAAAGACAGCGTTAGTTTGCACAGCCTGACTCGCAGAAAAAATATGCGACGTAATATAACAATTTGCAGGAAGAGTAAATATAAAAATAGCAATGCTTAATATTACAATATTAAGCGCATAATCTCTTCTTCCAATAACACCCCTGTTTGCGAACAACCTATTATTTATTTCTAATCCATCAACCATAAAATACCTTTCAAACAGTTATATTTGAATTATAAAGTATCAAAAGAACTTAATAAATACCCTAAAAGTTTTAAAAAAGTTAAAATTATGCTATAAAATATATATGAAAAAAGTTCTTGTATCTGGCTATATAGGCTTTAATAACTTTGGGGATGAGGCGATTTTTTACGCTTTATCTACCCACTTAAAAAGCTTAGGATTTGACGTTAGCGTATTATGCGCAAACAAAAATCAAGTTAAAAAGACCTATCAAGTTAAGACATATCATTATAAAAAGCCAATACAAATTTTAAAAGCTATTTTTAACTGCGATTTGCTGATTTCTGGTGGCGGAAGTTTATTGCAAAATAAAACAAGCAATTTTAGCTTATTTTACTATCTTTTCATAATTTTACTAGCAAAATTGAACTTCAAAAAAGTAATCATTTTTGCACAAGGAATTGAGCAAATAAAAGGAAAATTCCCACAATTTATAACAAAAACTATTTTAAAATTGGTGGATTTTATCTCTGTGCGAGATGAAAAAAGCGTAAATTTATTAAAAAATTGGAAAATCAATTCAACCCTTGTTTCAGACCCAGCATATTCGCTAGTACAAGACATAAAGCCAAACTCAAAAGAAGGCTTAATTGTTCAATTAAGAGATTTTAAAGGAATAAAAAAAGAGTTTGTTAAAGACCTTGCAAAAACAATAAGCAAGCACTATCAAGAAAATATAAAAGTATTTTCATTCCAAGATGAAATAGATAAAAAGATATGCCAAGAGCTAATCGAGGAATTTAAAAACTACAACATTCAAGCAGAGTTAATTTGCAACAAATCAATAGAAGAAACTATCGATATAATTAACAGTGCAAAATTTGTTATCTCAACAAGATTACATGGTTTGATTATTTCAAACGCACTTCAAACAAAAACTTTTGCTCTTTGTTATGATGATAAAATTAAAACTCTTGTTGAAGAACTTAAACTAGAAAATATAGATATTTTTAATTACACAATTGACGAATTAGACAACAAGCTTGATGAATTTTTTAATCATTGCCTAAACGAAGTCCATCCATACCGAAGATTTGAATGGGATTGTATAGATAATGAATTAAACAAATAAAATTAAGGAGATAATTATGTTAGTAGCAAGTATAGATTTAATGGACGGCAAAGCAGTTCAATTACAACAAGGCAAAACCAAAGTTTTAGAGCGTGAAAATGTTTTAGAACTTGCAAAATACTATGCTCGTTTTGGCGAAGTTGCGGTAATCGACCTTGATTGCGCACTTAATACCGGAAAAAACAATGAAGAATTAATTAAAAAAATATGTAAAGTTGCACCATGTAGAGTTGGTGGCGGAATAAGAACTATCGAAAAAGCAAAAAAAGTTTTAGCTTGGGGCGCAAGCAAAATAATTATCGGAACCGCTGCAAGTGAAGAATTTTTGTCCAAATTGCCACAAAACAAAGTTATGGTGGCAATTGATTCTAGAGACGGAAAAATCACCACAAAAGGTTGGCAAGAAGTTTCAGAGTTTTCAACAATAGATTATGTTAAACGTTTTGAAAATTATTGTTGTGGATTTTTGTTCACAATTGTTGAACGTGAAGGAATGATGCAAGGAACAAATATTGATTTTATAAAAGAAATTGCTTCATCAACAACAAAACCAATAACAGCAGCAGGTGGAATAAGCTCTATTGAAGAAGTTGTTGAACTATCCAAAAATAATATTCACTGCCAATTAGGAATGGCGATTTATACCGGAAAAATCAACCTAGAAGAAGCATTTTGCGCATGTTTAGATTTTGAAAAAATGAATGGATTAATCCCAACAATTGTCCAAGACAAAATGACAAAACAAGTTTTAATGCTTGCTTATTCAACTCCTGAATCACTGAAAAAATCTTTTGAAACAGGTAAAGCAACATATTTTTCTCGTTCAAAAAATGCTCTTTGGACAAAAGGTGAAACTTCAGGAAATACCCAAGAATTATTAAACGCCAAATTTGATTGCGACCAAGACGCTATTTTATTTACAGTAAGCCAAAAAGGCAATGCTTGTCATTTGGGTAGATATAGTTGTTTTGAAGACAAACACTTCACTTTTGAAGAAATGTTTGATGTAATTAACGACAGAAAAGAAAAAATGCCGTTAGATAGCTATACAACAAAGCTATTCAATAACGAATTTTATCTAAAAAGAAAAATCATGGAAGAAGCATTTGAAACAGTCAACTTTGAACAAGGTGACGGACTTGCTTGGGAAGCAGCAGATTTAATATATCACTTATCTGTCTTTATGTCTTACCACAATGTCACAATTGAAGATATCAGAAACAACTTAAAATCAAGGACAAAATAATGAAAATAATTAGCTATAATGATATTGAGGAAGCAGGATTTTTTCAAAAAATTGACCTTGAAAAACTAAATTCAATAGACGAGATAATTGGAAATGTTAAAAATAATGGCGATGACGCTTTGATTGAATATTCAAAGCGTTTCAAAGATGGAGACTTTAAAAGTGCTGATGATTTTGTAGTTTCAAAACAAGAAATTGAAGAAGCTTACAAAAAAATCAACCCTCAACTTTTAGAAGCACTTAAAATCGCAATAAATAACGTTAAAGAATTTGCACTTGCGCAAAAAAATTCAATTAAAGAGCTTGAAATCAAAAAAGAAAATTCTACCCTAGGACACAAAATTATCCCAATGGAGCGTGTTTTGTGTTATTGCCCTGGAGGAAATTATCCGCTTTTAAGCTCTTGTTATATGACAGTTATCCCAGCCGTTATTGCTGGTGTTAAAGAAATATATGTAACAAGTCCAAAAATTGCACCTGAAGTTATTGTTTCAGCACACTTATCAGGTGCTACAAAAATATATAAACTAGGCGGTGCTCAAGCAATTTCAGCTTTTGCGTATGGTACAGAAACTATAAACAAAGTTGACAAAATAGTTGGACCTGGAAATAAATTTGTTGCAGGGGCAAAAAAAGTAATCTATGGACAATGCGACATTGATTTTATCGCAGGACCAAGCGAAGTTTTAATTGTAGCAGACGACATAAAAGATGCTAAAATCATTGCAGCAGATATGCTTGCACAATGCGAACACGATAAAGATGCAAGAGCATATTTAATTACTACAAATAAAAATTTAGCGCATGAAGTACAAAAAGAGGCAGATGAATTTTTAAAAACCCTTGAAACTTCATCTATTGCATCCATTGCCTTTGAAAAATCAATATGTATTATTGTAGATGAAATCAAACAGGCTATTGATTTATCAAATAAAAAAGCACCTGAACATCTTGAATTATTAATAAATAATGTTAACGATTTAAAAGATAGTTTCACAAATTATGGCTCGTTGTTTATCGGAAAACATTGTGCGGAAGTCTTTGGAGATTATTGTTCTGGAACAAACCATGTGTTACCAACAAACGAAACAGCAAAATACACAGGTGGCTTGAGTGTTTTTGATTTTATAAAAATTCAAACATATCAAGAATTATCAAAAGAATATTCAAATAAATTATCAGAAACTGCGTCAATTCTAGCTCAAGCCGAAGGGTTATATGCGCACAAATTAGCAAGCGATTTGAGGAGATAAAATTGGAATCATTATCAACATATTTTAGAAGATTTAGAAAAAAATACGGTTTTGAAATAATTTCAGCCATAGTTACAGCTCTATTCAAGTTAGAAAAAATATTTTACACTTGTAAATGCATAAATTATCCAAAAGAACATTGCATTTTTGCTCTTTGGCACGCTCATCAATGCGGTGTTTTTTCTTGCAATATGTATAAAAAAACTTGCATTATGGTTTCAAATTCGCAAGACGGAGAAATCGTTTCTCGTGCAGCAAATGCTGTTGGCGTTGAAACCGTAAGAGGCTCTCAAAACAGGGGTGGCGCCAAAGCTAGTTTAGAATTAATTAAAAGAATAAAAGAAGAAGGACTAAACGGCGCACTAACAATCGATGGACCAAGAGGACCAAATCGAGTTGTCAAAAAAGGACGCTTCGGTTTTGTCGGTTGTAACCACCGACGGCATAAGTGTCATGGGTGAGACTACTCAGTTTATAAGACTTGCCGACGAAGAATTCAACGCCT
>JAZUSV010000173.1:0-2452 GCA_045606885.1 Candidatus Gastranaerophilales bacterium
TGACCAACGATTTTTGCATTGAGTGCGCCATTAATAATGATTGTGTTTCTAACTTTGTCAGTTTCTTCTGCGTTCAAGAAATAGCAACCACGCTTAATAAATTCTTGTTTAGCTTCTTCATAAACTTCTTTGAGTGCAATAACAGATTGTTCACTTGCACAAATCATACCATTGTCAAAAGTTTTGCTATGAATGATTGAGTTAACTGCAAGTTTAATATCTGCTGAACTATCGATAATTGCAGGAGTGTTTCCCGCACCAACACCAAGTGCTGGGGTTGAGCTTGAATAAGCAGCCTTAACAAGTCCAGGACCACCAGTAGCCAAAATAATATCTGATTCTTTCATTAAGATATTTGTAAGCTCTAATGTTGGTTCGTCAATCCAACCCATAATGTTTTCAGGAGCACCAGCCTTGATTGCCGCAGCCAAAACAATTTTAACTGCTTCAATTGTGCTCTTTTTTGCTCTTGGGTGTGGGCTGATAATGATTGCATTTCTAGTTTTGAGCGAAATAAGTGTTTTGAAAATTGCTGTTGATGTTGGGTTTGTTGTTGGAATAATTCCACAAACAACACCAATAGGCTCTAAAATCTTTTTTGTACCAAACACTTTGTCGTCTTCAACAACACCAACTGTTTGAGTGTCTTTATATTTGTTGTAAATATATTCTGCCGCATAATGATTTTTGATAACTTTGTCTTCAACAATTCCCATTCCAGTTTCTTCAACTGCAAGTTTTGCAAGCGAAATTCTAGCCATATTTGCAGCCTTCGAAGCTTCGAAAAAGATTTTGTCGACTTGTTCTTGACTAAACGAAGCAAATTTCTTCTGTGCTTCACGCACTGATTTGATTAACGCTTCAAGTTTTTCCTGTGAATCAATAATATCTTGCATTAATTTTTCCTCCTTGTGATACACATTAATTCCACGCTTTATTATACGCATCAGTCAATTTTTAGTCAAAGAAAAAATAACCAAATTTAGATAGTTTATAGAGTTTATATGCTGAAATTATCACAAATTAAGAAAATTTTACCCCGAATACATCTTGACTAATTAACAAAAAAGAAATAGAATATTTAAAAGAGGAATAATATGAAATTTGATTATCTTGAAAATTGGTTTTTGGAGGCTATGAAAAGAACAGAAGGCAGGGGTGCTTTTTTGGAATATATGTTCCACCCTCCTTTTTTAAAATATGACATCGTAGCAGACAATCACGGACACACCAAAAACTTTTCAGATGGTGAAAGATCTGTTCCATTTTACATTAAATCTGCAATTCAAAACCATGTTTTAAAAGGTGCAATAACCGACCATGATGCGATGGGTTACGACGAAACCACACCAGGTTTTGTAAATGGTGTTGAAATCACATCACTTCTTGAAGACAATGAAGTTGAAACTTTGGTTTTGGGCTACGACCAAAAAATTGCACAAGCTTTGGTTGATAGTGGCGAATTTCCTTACCTTGACAAAGATTTTAAATTTTTGAGAAACTTGGAACTCACAAAACAAAGAATCAATCTTTGCAACAAACAAAAACTCACAAAAAAACCTATAACTTTGAGTGACGTTTTAAACATTGAAGTTACTGGCGATAATGGAGAAAAACAATCACTCTCACTTTCAGAAATCGGAATAAACGCAAACCACATAATTTTGCCAGGCGAACCACTCCCACAAAGAGTTCCTTACAAAGACAAATACTACAAAATTCAATATGGCTATCTCATTAGAAAGCTTTTCAACTGCATTCATTCCGACCCAAAAGGTCTTGAATTTTTAAACTCAAAAACAAAACTTGACAGCTCTTATAACCCACACTCACCTGACGATTTTATGAAGCTCGTTATCGCAAACAAATACGGCGAACTTTATGTTGAGTCAGAAGGTTTTTGGCCAACTGTTGAAGAATGTATTGAGTTTGCAAAAAAGACTGGTGGCGTAGCAATACTCGCCCACCCATTTGGCTACAATAAAAAAATAAACATCACAACCTATGATTTAATCAAAAAAGCAAATCGCATTGGAATTGACGGAATCGAAGTTTTTCATGGTTTCAATCAAAGCGACGAAGTTGAATTTCTTTATAAATTCTGCTATGAAAATGGTTTGTTGATTTCAATGGGTTCAGACACACACGGTTTTGTTTCTTCACAAGGTGGCGTTATGGCGCCAGGAATTGCTCCTGGTGTTGGACACCAAATCAGATATTTTCAAAACAATATCGATTGCGATTATACAAGCATTTACAACCTGCATTATTTCGGAACTGGTGCGTGGCGTGGTGAAACCAAATTTGACCACCTTTCAGTTTCACCAACCATTGAAGAAGTTTTCAAAAACCAATCAAAGGCTATCGGAAAAACAAAAGCCAATTCAAAAAAGAAAAAATCTGAACATTCACAAGTTGAACGTGAAGCATAAAGGAAATCAAAAAATGATTT
>JAZUSV010000174.1:0-4467 GCA_045606885.1 Candidatus Gastranaerophilales bacterium
ATCTTCAATCAAAGTTTTAATATGTGCGTTTGATTTGAAAAATTGTTCATAAAGAAGCTTTAGATGATTAAAGTCGTTAAAACTTAGCATTATTCATCATCCTCATCTTCTTCATCATCTTCGTCGTCATCGTCTTCATCTTCATCATTATCATAATAATCAACACTATGAGAAGCCTGTTCCTGTGCTTCTTTTTGAGACAAAATTATTGCTTGTTCCCAAGTTGCCTTTAAGCTTTTTAAATATTTTAAAACCTCATCAATAGGCTCAATTTGCTTTTTCATATTAGCTTGAACTAGTCTTCTAATAAAATATTCATATAAACTTATGAGGTTTTCAGCCAATTGCGGCGCAACTTCTCTATCCATAGAATTTATAAATTCTTGAATAATATTTTGAGCACCAATTAAATTGTTATGAGATGCCTCGTGATCCCTATTCTCGATTGCAACACGAGCCTTATTCAAAAATTGAATAGCGCCGTCATATAGCATAATTAAAATTTGCTCTCTTGAAGCTGTCTCAATACTTGATTTCTGATACTGTTTTACATATTGATTCATTTAAAACTTCCTATTAATCATACTACCCTGAGAATTTGATAAAAACGAAACGTAGTTTGAAAGCTCGGCTGCGCTAATTTTTTGAACAACGTTTTTTGTGTTTTTTTCAATAATTAAAATATTGTTAGTTTCTTCATCAATAGTCAAAGAATATTTGTTGCTATCTGACAAATTGTATGAAATAATTTCTTCTTGTTCTTCTTGTTCTTCCTCAGAGTCAACTTCAACAACTTGCTTATTTAATTGCGGATTTTCATGCTCATTTTCTCTATCTGGATCAATTTTTTGACCTTGAGACAACCCATCAACAACTTTATGAGAAGAATCCAAACTAAAACGAGCAGGATTATTTAGCTCTGCTGAATTATTTTCCGGTACTATTCTAAGCTGGTTAACAGAAATTCCGTCGAGTCCCATTTTATCTCCTCAAATTAAATTATACAGCAATTAATAAATCATTTAATAAATCATTTAATGTATTTATAGAAAAGAACATGTTTACTATAATAATTAAGGAGAAATATACTATGCAAAAAATATCAGATTTATTTGTTCAAAATATTAAAAATTTACCAATGTGGGTAAAACAAGTTATTACAAAAGAAATTTTTGACGACCTAAACAAAAAATTGGAAGAATTTTCACAATTAGCTGAAATCAACGACTTGTTCCAATATATGTGCCCAAAAGTAACTTTTAAAGGCAAACAAGAGCTTCAAGAAAGAACAATTGGACTATCTGAAGGCTATTATGTATTTCTTCAAGACTTAATTGATGGTTGCACAATTTTTGAAATAACAATCAAAAACAATTGGACATTAGCAGACACTGCTAAAATTTTTGTTAGATTGTGTGAATTAGAATATTTGCAAATACCAGACTATTTAACAAATAAAAATGTTGCGATAGCATTATTTATTGCTGGAAAACTTAAAACAGGCGAATTTCTAAAAAGAATTAACAAAATCACTGCAATACAACTAGAACAAGCAATCAGATATCAAAAAGAACTTAACGACGAAGGGCGTCATATTAAAATGGCAAGCATATTAATCAAAATGGGCTTCGTTACAGACAAAGGTCTTGATAGCTTGTTACTATTGAAAGACGACGCAAAAAAACGCCTTCCTGTAAACGTTGGACTAACTTCTGTTAAACTCAATACACCAGAAGACGAACAAGACCAAATTTCCAGAATGCAAAGAGAAATTTCAAGACTTGAAAATGAAAATATAATCATGAAAAAACGCCTTAAAAAGCTTTTAAACATCAATGATTAATTTCTTGTAAAATATTTTTAAATTTCCACAAAACTAGGATTATAAAATCCTAGTTTTAGTATAAAATTATCTTATGGCTAATTCTAATTATATGAATTTAAAAACACGTGTACAAAAACAACAAAAGAAGAAAATTAGAAAAATAAGGGTTTATCATTCCTTTTTGACAATTGTTTTAATTCTTTGCGTTTGTCATATTGGCTATAGTGCCCTTTTAAATTTAGCCAAAATTGTCGTTTATCAAACAAAAATTATCAAAGCACAAGAACTTCACGCAAAAGCAGAAGTAAGAAACAAGCACTTAAAAAGCGAAATAAACAACTTTAACTCAATGCACAAAGTTGAATCAATCGCCAGAAACAATCTTAAAATGGCTGCAAAAGACGAAGTGCTAATTATAATCAATCAACCAGCCCCAGAAATTAATGAAATCAAAAAAATGCCTGAAAATGCCTTCACGAAATTCTTAGAATCTTTTGCGGCAAAGTTTAGTAAAGAAATTACATCAGAAAAAACATTCGATTAAGTTATTTTATAACTCGAACAGTTTGCACATTATCATAAATCATTGCGATCGCTGATACGGCAAGTCTTCTTCTTTTAAACATGCCTTTCAAAATTAAATCATTGCAATTTAGATAATTTTTTTGTTTTTTCGTAATTTTAAACATTTTTTCCCTGCACTATCTTATTAATATAATCGACATGACAAGTCAATTTCTTTAGCTTATGTTAAAAAATGTTAAGTAGAAAAAAATAAGCCATTTAATTGTATAATAGAATAATGGAAGAAAAAATCAGAATAGTAGGAGCGGGGTTAGCAGGCTCAGAGGCTGCAATATATTTAGCAAAAAAAGGATACAAAATCGACCTAATTGAAATGCGTCCAAAATATCAAACAGGCGCACACACAAGCGATTATCCAGCTGAATTAGTTTGCTCAAATAGTCTTGGTTCAACCGATATTTTGTCAGCTTCAGGTTTATTAAAAGAAGAAGCAACAAAACTTGGCTCAACTCTTTTTGATGTTGCTAAAGCTTGTGCGGTGCCTTCAGGAAACTCTCTATCAATAGATAGATTTGGGTTTTGCAAAGAAATAAAAAATATAATAAATTCTTTCGACAATATAAATTTAATTAACGAAAAATATGAAAAATTAGACCCAAGTATACCAACAATTATTGCAACGGGGCCATTAAGCGCAAAAGAGCTAGCACAAAATATAAAAGAAGAATTTGGTGAAGATAATTTTCATTTTTTTGATGCTATCGCTCCAATAATTGAAAAAGATTCAATTGACTTCAACAAAGCGTTTTGGGCGTCTAGATGGGACAAAGGTAGTGCAGATTTTATAAATTGCCCTATGCAAAAAGAAGAATATGAAAACTTCTATAAAATATTAACAACCGCACAACGCGCCCCTTTACATGATTTTGAAGCAAGTTATTTTGAAGGCTGTATGCCAATTGAAGTAATGGCATCTAGGGGAAAAGACACTCTTCGCTTTGGCCCAATGAAACCTGTTGGCTTGTTTGACAAAAGAATACCAACAGAATTTAAGAAAAATCAATTTTATGCAGTTGTTCAACTGCGACAAGACGATAAACTTGCCAATTTATATAACATTGTGGGTTTTCAAACCAATTTAAAATGGGGAGAACAAAAAAGGCTAATTCAATCAATCCCTGGGCTAGAAAATGCATCTATTGTGCGATATGGGGTAATGCATGCTAATACCTTTATCAACTCTCCAAAAATCTTAAATAAAACATTGCAATCTAAAAAATACAAAAATCTATTTTTTGCAGGGCAATTAACAGGCGTTGAAGGTTATTGCGAAAGCATTTCGACAGGTTTATTTGCAGCAATAAATTTAGATAGAATGCTAAAAAATAAAAATCTTATCGAATTAAACAACAAAACAATGCTGGGCGCATTGATTGAATATATAACATATAGCGAACATAAAAAACTTCAACCGATTAATTCTAATTGGGGGATTGTCGAAGAAGTTATTGGCGATAAAAAGAAATTAAAAGACAAAAATTACAAAAATGAAATTCGCTCAAAAAGAGCAATTGAAGAGATAGAAAAATTTAAAAAAATTATCCGGGAGTAATCAAATGAGATTTTTAACCAAAAAAATAGAAGAAAATTCATCATCAACAGTTGTGAGTTTCACATTTGAAGATGAAAAATCAACAAGTCATCTTTTTAGTTGCCTTGATAATTTATCAAACAACGAAATTTCAAAACAAATATATGAACACAAAATTATTAAAGGTGCACTTTTAGACACTTTTAAATACTCAATCAACAAAAGCTTGAACGTTCTTATTGTTGGACTTGGCAAAAAAGAAAAACTAACTCGTCAAAAATTCTCCCAAGCAGTTGTAACGGCTGCCAAAATTGCCAAAACAATGACAACAAATCAATCAATTGCATTTGAATTAATTGAAAATAGGTCAGAATGTAGTTGCATAAAATCAAACTTCACAAAAGCACAAGCGGTAAAAATAATATTTTGCGCAGCAAGAATTGGGTTATATGAATTTAACAAATACTTATCAGACAAAAACCCGCCAATTGAAGAAATTGCAATCCTAGATAATGATATTACGCCA
>JAZUSV010000175.1:0-4281 GCA_045606885.1 Candidatus Gastranaerophilales bacterium
AATTATATCGCCAATTGTACCAAATGAGGCTGTAACGCCACCAAAAGTTGGCTCGCATAAAACAGTAATATATAACAATTTTGCTTCGTTTAATTTTGCAACAATGCAACTAGTTTTTGCCATCTGCATAAGACTTAGTGCGCTCTCTTGCATACGTGCACCACCTGAAGAGGTAAAAACGGCGGAAGGCAATTTGTGTTCTAGCGCATATTCAAGTATTCTTGTTATTTTTTCTCCAACAACAGAACCCATTGAACCGCCCATGTATTCAAAATCCATAACAGCAATTGCAGTTTTTTGACCATCAATTAAACAGGTACCCACTACAACAGCATCATCAAGTCCAGATTTCTCACGAGCTTGTTCTTGACGTGATTTATAAGTTTGCGTATCAACAAAATTCAAAGGATCACAGGGTTTAATATTAGAATACATTTCAATAAAAGTATCTTTATCTGCAATCAAATCAATACGCTCACGTGCCCCAATTCTAAAATGATAATCACAATTAGGACAAACATTTAAATTGTTTTCCAAATCTTTCTTTGGTAATTGACTTGAACAGTTGTAACACAATGTCCAAAGTTTACCAATAGAATCGTCAATTTGTATATCGTTATCACGAGCAGCAATCTGCTGAATTTTCCTCTTGTTAAACCAATCGGTTAAAGTCATAAATAATATCCTCACCAAATAAATTTAATATCATTATATTACAAAATAAAAATTGAATACAATTCATTGCTAAACGTAAATTTTTTATCTATTATAAAGTTATGCAAGCGCAAGTATTTAAAATACATTCAGATTTTTATTATGTTAAGAACTTTAAACAAGAAAGTTACACTTGCAAGTTGCGTGATGTCTTAAAAAAGCAAAAAATCGAAATTCGAGTTGGCGACTTTGTTGAACTATCAAACGATAATCAGTTTATCTCTTCATTATTGCCAAGAAAAAACTGCCTAAATAAACCAAAAGTTTCGAACATTGATTGCGCTTTAATTGTTTGCGCTCTAAAAGAGCCAGAATTAGATTTAGTTCAACTCAATAGATATTTAACATACTTAAAATATAACAACGTTGATGTTGCAATTTGTTTCAACAAAGAAGATTTAATTGATAATTTAGAAGACAAAAAAACAGAAATTCGCTCAATATATGAAAAATTAGGCTACAAAATATTTTTCATTTCAGCAAAAGACAAACTAGATTTAGACGAACTTTGCGAATTTATAAAAAATAAAACCATTGTTCTTTGCGGAATGTCAGGTGTTGGAAAATCAACATTGCTAAACACCTTTAACCCTGAAATAAATTTAAGAACAGGCGAAGTTTCAACAAAAACCCAAAAAGGATGTCACACAACAAGACATTGTGAAATTATAGAATGTAATGATTTTAAAATTATGGACACGCCAGGGTTTTCTTGTTTAAAATTTGATTTTCTTTTGCCTGACAAATTAATTGAACTATTTGAAGATATAAGCCAATTTGCGCACAATTGCAAATATTCAGACTGCTTACACAACAATCCATCTGATACTAATTGTGAAGTAATTAAAAATTTAGATAAAATTGATAAAATAAGATATGAAAGCTACTTAGCGTTTCTATCGGAATCATTAGAATATAAAGACTTAATTTCAAAAAGAAGTATCAAATCAGAAACAAGAAACAAAAACGTTGGCAACAGAATAAGCGTTAAAATATCAAAAAGGAAACGTGATGTTTCAAGAAATACATCTAAACAACAAATTAAAGAATGGGAATAAAATGAATATTTCAGAGTACAAAGTTGTAGTTCAAGAAAATTTAGAAAATTATTTTGAAGAATACAAAAAAAATTCTTCCTATAGCAAAAAAATTTGGGATTCTATGGCATACACAACCCTTTTAGACGGCAAAAGACTAAGAGCAATAATGTGCCTTGAAGTTGCAAAAGCATTTGGTGTGGATTTTAAAAAGGCTATGCCTTTAGCTTGCTCGCTTGAAATAATGCATGCTTATAGCTTAATCCATGACGATCTTCCTTGCATGGATAATGATGATTTAAGAAGGGGCAAACCAACAAATCACAAAGTTTTTGGAGAAGCTATAGCAGTTTTAGCAGGAGACGCCTTAATTTCTTTTGGTGCTCAATTAATTATCGATAAACTTGAAGCACCTAGTGATTTAAAACTTGATATTGTAAACGATTATCTTAAAACTTCGGGGGCTTTAGGAATTGTCGCAGGTCAAGTTGCAGATATTGAAGCAGAAAACAAAGAAATTGACATAGAAAACTTAAAATATATTCACAAATACAAAACAGGAGCTTTATTCAAATGCGCAATGCTTATGGGGGCAAAAATAGCGCAGGTAGACGAAGATACGCAAAATCTAATTGAAAAATATGCGGACAATTTTGGAATATTGTTCCAAGTTTATGATGACATAATTGACTGCACTCTAAGCACAAAAGAACTTGGAAAAACAGCAGGCAAGGACGCAAATTCAAACAAATTAACTTACGTAAACGCATTTGGACTTGAAAAAGCTAAAAATATTTACTATAGCCTTAAAGAAGAAAATCATGCTATACTTACAAAGTTAAATATCCAATTGGATGTTTTTGACGAAATTTACAACATGTTAGATTTAAGGATTAATTAAAAAGTGGGCGAATTTCAGTTTTACAATACGGGTTTTGAGGCAATATTTTGCGGTTTAGCAGGTGCTATAATTGCACAATTAATCAAAGTGATAACATATTTATGTACACACAAAAAAATCAACTTCAAAATCTTTACCACAACAGGCGGCATGCCTTCGTCTCACACTGCTGGAGTTATTGCTTTATCTACTTCAGTTGCCTTAGTTGAAGGTATAGATTCGATGTTATTTGCGGTTTCAATTGGTTTTTCATTAGTAATTATGCAAGATGCTGCAGGACTTAGACGTGCGGCAGGAAAAACTGCAGCAACACTTAACAGACTAGTTGATGAATTTGTACAAAAAAACCAAGAAGTAAAACCATACGCTGTATTAAAAGAATTGCTTGGACACACTCCACTAGAAGTGTTCTGCGGAATGATTTTAGGAATTGCAGTTTCTTATACAGTGCATTATTTTAAGCAAATTTTAGCTTTTATTTCCTAATTAAACAGGTTTTTTAAGCATTTCAGAAAGACTCAAATTTTTGTTGAGTCTTTTTTTAATTTGCTCTTTATTATTCACTTCTTTGTAAAAATTTTCGTTAAATTTACACAACCCAATTGCACAATCTTCATCGTTGTTGAAACTAAATAATCTTTTAATAATATCCATGTTGCACCTCGCCAAGTTTATTTAATGTAATTATTTTAAAAATCAAATTAAATTATAAATATTTTTGCAAGGGTTTACTTTGTCTTAATTGATTATTGGGTAATGTAAAATTAGCTAATTAAAAAAGCAAAAAATATTATTTAGAAGTTTTTAAATATTTGCCACTAAATTTCGAGGTGAATATGCAACTTCAACAATACAAACAAACTTCACATTCAAAACTTCTAAAACAATCATTAGAAGAATTTAAAAAGCACTCAAAAGCAAGCGCAATACCAAGCAAAAAACCTTTAACACAAGACACAGTGACATTTAGAGGTGCTCACCAAGGAATGATTTGCGAAAGCAAATAATCTTTTATTTTTTTGATATAGTTTAATTATGACTATTGAGAAAAAAACTTCTTATAACACGCAAGAACTTTCTGAATTAAACCTTAATTTTACACAAGAAGAGATAATAAATAATTTAAGTAATTCAGAAACAGACGATTTTATAAAAATTTTTTCTATAATCAACTTTGAAAAATTCAGCTCAATTGATGAAGTTGAATTATTTTTTCATCATCTAACTAATCATCCGACACCAATTAGAGAAGCAATAGCTCTAAAATTAGAAGAAATATATTGTGATGAATACTTGAACGAAAAAATAAAAGAGCAATTTTTAAAATCAATTATAGATATTAATCCTAACGTTTGCAGAGCAATTTGTTCAATAATTTCAAAATCCTCGCTTTTGCAAAAAGAATTAATTGAAAATCTTATAAAAAATGTTTTTACGCTGCTTTCCGAAATTGAAGACAATGACAAAAATTTAGGTGGTTTTTTTGATGACGCACAAAAAATACGAAAAAACCATGCTAAAAATAAAAAATTATTTTCACTATATTGGTTTTTAGAAGCTTTATCAATTTGCGATTTGAAAAATTATAATTCTCAAGCATTAGAAATTATTAAGAAGACAATAAAATTT
>JAZUSV010000176.1:0-1654 GCA_045606885.1 Candidatus Gastranaerophilales bacterium
GACCTTGAAGATTGCATTTTTGAACTTATCAAAAAACTAGAACTCACATCTGGATTATCTGCAAAAAATGCTTTGGGACTTGGAATTGGTTTTCCAGGCTTGGTTGACGGAAAAACTGGCACACTAAAATTTATTCCAAGCTTAAACCTTGTTGACTACAACATTGTTAAAAATCTCAAAAAGACACTTGAGATTCCTGTAAAAATTGCAAATGATGCCGAACTTGCACTCTTGGCTGAACAATCGCTCGGTGCTGGAAAAGGCTACAAAAATTTTGCACTACTCACTCTCGGAACAGGTGTTGGCTGTGGACTCGTTATAAACGGCAAAACTCTCAGAAGCACACTTCCATACTCCTGCGAATTTGGCCACAACTACATCGACGACTACTCAAATCGCTTAGATAGATTTGTTAGCACAAGCGCACTTATCTCGCAAACCCAAAAAGCGATGCAAGAAAATCCAAAATCAAAGATGTGGTCAACATACAGCATTGAAACAGTTTCAGGAAAGACCGTTTTTGACTATAAAGACACTGACGAAACAGCAAAAGCAGTCTTTGAAACATTTATCAAAAATCTTGGAATCCAAATTGTTGGATTATGCAATATTTTCTCACCAGACATTATTGTTATTGGTGGAGGAATTTCATCACAAGGTGAAGCTTTGACAAAACCTCTTGAAGATTACGTAAACAACAATATGTTTTTAAAGATTATTGGCAAAAAAATAAAAATTACATCTGCCAAATTCCTAAACAATGCAGGATTTTTAGGCGCAAGATGTTTATTTAATTAAAGGAGCAAAATTATGATTTTAAATTTAGAACACAGCACACTCAACGAAAAGAAAATTGTATCAAAAAAATATCAAAAACAAATCAGTGAAATTTCAGCAAAACTTCACAATCCTGACCACAGTGCAGGAACAACTTGGGTTGACTGGCCAGTTAACTACGACAAAAAAGAATTTGCAAAAATTCAAAAACTTGCAAAGACCGTTGCATCTAATTCAGACGCACTTTTAGTTATCGGAATTGGCGGTTCTTATCTTGGAGCAAAAGCTGGTCTTGACATGCTTTTAGAATCAAAATCAAAAGTAGAAGTTATTTTTGCAGGTATCAACTTTGATTATAGCGACCTTGCACAAAAACTTGAATATTTGAAAAACAAAGACGTAACCGTTAACGTTGTTTCAAAATCAGGAACAACTGTTGAAATCTTACTTGCACTCAACCTTGTTGAAAAATTCTTGAAAAATAAATATAAAAACGATTACAAAAACAGACTTATCTTCACAACTGACAAAAACAAAGGATACCTTCGTCAAAGAGCAAGCCAAGAAGGAATCGAAACACTTTGCGTTCCAGACTCAATGGGCGGAAGATATTCAGTTTTATCAGCTGTTGGTTTGCTTCCATTTGCTTGCGCAGGACTTAACATTAAAAAAATTATGGAAGGTGCTCTTGAAGCATATAACAATCTTTCAACCGACAATCTTGCTGAAAACCCAGCATACAAATATGCAGCATATCGTCACCTTTTAAACACAAAACTTGGCAGAAAAGTTGAACTCTTTGCGTCATTCAGTTCAAAGATGTCTTCATTTGGTGCATGGCTTCAACAACTCTTTGACGAAAGCGAAGGCAAAGACG
>JAZUSV010000177.1:0-16157 GCA_045606885.1 Candidatus Gastranaerophilales bacterium
ATCATCACCATAGAAGTCATCTAATTGAGCTTCGTATTCAGATTCTGTAATTTCATCTGAGAAATCATAACTTGTATAGAATTTGCTTCCATTAATATAATATTTGAAAGATTTTCCTTCAGCTGGGTTAATTATAACATAGAATGCAGATTTCTTAACTTCAGCTTCATATTTTACTTGAACTTTTGAATTGTCAGACATATCTTCAGTTTTTTCTTCAAGTTTTGAGTTGCTGTCATTATGAACAAGCTCAGTGTATGAAGCTTCATAAATGCTTGCTTTAATTGTTTTTGTTGCATAGTTTCCAGTTTCTGGAGCTTTATCTACACATTGAATTATTTCAGGGTTACGTGAGTTTAATACCAACACACTAGAAACATTATATGAACCACCATCATGGAACAATGTTGGTCGTCCTAAAAACTCTGCATAAGAATTTTCTGGAAGTTTGTTTCCGTTGTTATAATAATACTCAACCTTGCCATAATCAGGATCATTTTCATCATCAACTAACTGCATGTAATAATCGTCATTACCAAAATAAACTCTAAGTTTGTAAACAGCCACTGAATATGGTTGAATATCAAGTTCTCCAGCACCATAGTTTACAGGAGTAGCTGGTTTGCTATAGTTAACATTGAAGAATAATCCATCCATAATAGGGTAATAAACATTTGTTAGTGAATAATCTGGTTTTTCTGGATTTTGCAATGAGAAACTTGTGTATACATTGCCATCAATGAAGAAATATTCTTTATTGTTATATCTAAGTGTCGATGCATGTAATCTGCCACCAGAAGAAAGTGTAGTTTTCTTGAAGTATGCATTTTCACCATTATTAGTATTACCATCAAAATAATCACCATCAAATGAATCTGTAAGACTTTTATATTCACCAGAATTTCCAATGGTTGCATAATCACCATAAGAACCACCACCAGAGATATCTACAGAAGTTACAAGTTCATATACTGTCATGCCTGAAGCATCATAAATATAGTCAAAAATAGAATATTCTGTTTTCTTTGGAAGTGCACTTGACTTGTAATAACCAGTGGTTATTCCCATATTACTAATTGTTGATTTAATAAGCAATGCATATTGAATTGCATTTCCATAGATGTAGTGGGTGGTTGATGTGTTTTCAAACTTTGTATACTCAATCTTAGATGACTTGTCATATTCATTTTTGAAACCTTCATTCAAATACAGTTCATTGTTTTCTTCAACAGCTTCAATTTGTGAGTAAATAAATTTATCTCTATTTGAGCTGTAGTTTTGAGTGTATGTTACAGAATCACCACGTTCAACTTTACCAATAATATAGTTGAAATTGGTATCTGTTGAACTTGAAGATGAAATATGTTTGAATGATGGGTCATATGAATAGTGAGATGAGTTTCCTGGAGCTAAGATACCTGTGATATAAGAAGAACCTGCACCAGTAGATTCAACATATGCATCTGCAATGTAGAACATTGAAGATGTTGGTTGCATAGTCATTTCTAATGGATTTTTTGTTATGTTAGAAATTGCTGCAAACCAACTTAATGCAGGATTTGTTGGATCTTGTGGACCAATCAAATATTTTGCATAATCATTTACGTTATTAATAAATGAAACTTCTCCGGTTCCAATTAAATTATATTTGCCATTAACAAGTGCTCCATAAATATTGTTATAATCTGCCATCATTGATGGAATGCCAGAATTTAATTTGATTTGATGATAATTGTCTGGATTTGAATATGAAGGATATAAATCATATGCCTTCTTTGTATTTTTATAATACCATATATTCTTAAATCCATTTTCAAAACCACTTGCAGCATAAACTTTGATAGTATCTCCAAAACCTACATATGCATAAACTGAAAGGGTATCAACATCATTTCCATCAGTTTCGATATTAATAACTTCATTATCTTTGCCAGTTTTGTAAATGGTTAAACCAATTTTAAACATGTCGTCAGTGCCATTGTCAAACACTCCGTCACCTTTATTTTCGGCAGCATCACGAGAAAGCAAGATATAATATAACTTTTGAGTTTGAATAATAATTTCGTTATTATCAGCAAATGTACTTCCTAATGTCCAATGGATTACAGAATTTTCACCAATACCTAGTGTAGTTTCTCTTTCAACTTTGTCTTCATTGCTTTGCAAACCATTAGCGCAATAAACATCTTTGAAGTCTAAGCTATAATTTGCAAAGTCTGCAACTTCATATGTCTCTCTTGTGGTTGCTTTTCCTGAATACTGATATTTCTTAACAAAGTTCAATAATTTCACAGTAAATTCTGCTTCATTGTTAATCAAATCTTCGGCATATATCAGTTTGATGGTATATTTACCTTTAGTATCATTACTTTCACTTAGATATGAAACTGTGAAATTATCTGCACCATTTGTGAATGTCATCATACTGATTTCATTTGAAGATATATGCTTAATAGAAGGTAAGTTAGATGTGTAAGTCTTACCATTCATCTTAATTTCTATAGCAACTTCAGGAGCTTCAACACCAGTGGTTTCATCTTCTTTAAAGTCAAAACTCAACGATGTTGATTTTACACTTTCTTTTGCTTCACAGTGCAAAATGAGAATTCCTTTTTTGTCTGAACCTTCAGGATATTGATATGACGAATTCAAACATGATGTATATTCACCATAACTCATTGTGATTGCTGAGTTTAATGAACCATAATCAAGTGAATTTAATGTTTTAATGTCATTGGCTGTGTCATGATAATAATATCTTTCAAACGACAAATAAGATGATTCAAAATAGAGTGTAAGTGGAGCAGAGAAGTAATATTCAATTTCAATATAATATACTCCTGTCACACCGGAATGACCAACTCTATAAACTGTATTATCAAGGTTTGAATTAATATTTGTTGGTCGTTTAATTGTGTAGTTGTGATCTATATCACTATATGGATTGCCAACATGAATTGAATCTTTAACAAAATCAAATTCATTAACTGTTGACATTAATTTACTTTGCTTCAATTCTGGTTTATATTCACCATTTTCATAATAAGCTGGATGAACATAAACTCTAATGGTTCCTTTTGTTTTGAAGTTGTAGATGATGTTGTAATTTTGAGTTCCTTCAGTGAACTGCAACACGTTTCCAACAAATTGGTCAATTTGTTTCAAATAACCACTAAGTTTGTTAGTGCTAACACCATCTGTGCTATATGTATAGAAACCATCGATAAAGTCGTTATTGCCAAGTGTTTCACTAAACTTAATGCCAGATTTTTCAACCTGTGGATCAATAAACAAACCTGTTCCAATAGGTCTTCCTTCAGCGTCAACTGAATTAACAAGAATCTGTGTTTTGATATAAGCATAAAGTTTAGCGTTGTTGGTGTATGAACCAATAAAATGAGGTGTTCCATCATTTTCTTGAGTTGTAATAAGGTCATTGATATATCCAATTGGATAATAAAGTTTCAAGTTAAATTCTTCACAATCTGCAACACTATCATTTTTGGTGATTGTGATGTTAAGAAGATAGAGATCATCTTCTTCCATAGTGATTGCAAAGCCACTCTTGCTTTCTATTGCTTTTGGATATGTGAAATGAATTGTTGTATAGAATTTTGAACCAAAGCTATCTGAAACAGAAATTCTTGGATCAAGAACAAATTCATTCAAACCTGTATCTGGGTCAGCAGTGATAATTGAACCTTCATATGATTGACTAGCAACGTTATAATTAAATTCGTATGCTGCAGTTCCACCATCAATTGCATAAACAACTTTTATCTTTCTAACATATTTGCCAGTAGCAGCTGAATATGGTTTTGTCACAGTAGCAACCGGATCATCACCAAAGTTGTTGTTTGGTTTTGAACTTTCAAGGTTATCTGGCAAGATTTCAGTTGCATTGTTTCTGTCAACATATGCATCATCAACATTGATTTCTGCATCTTTGAATTGAGCACACACAGTTACTGATTCAGTAACAATGAATGAGAATGAATAGCCAACATCGCTAACTTTGTAGAATGTTGAAGTTTCACTGTCATAGTTCACTCTAAATCCGATAAAGCTTTCATTTTGATATTCTTTTGCCAAGGTAACAGTGATGTATGTGTATCTTGGATAATATCTGTTAATCATATTTGAAGAAAGTTGAACTTTTTCTTCAGTATGTGAAAGACCTTCTTTATCAACATAGTTCACAACAAAATAGTTTTGTGTTTTTGAAACAATTTGGAGTTCTGTGGTTGAAACTTGTTTTGAATATACATAGAGTGTGTATTCATCTTCAGTGATTTGATACACCGCATCAGTAGTTCCAACAAGGTTAGAGAGTGGAGTGGTTCCATTCTTGATGTTTTCAACAAAATATTTTTGGGTTGTAGTTTCATTAATTTGTTTTAAAATGAACTGTCTGTTTGAATCATCAATGTCAATCTTGAACGAAGTTAGAGTAGTGTAGACACGTGAATCAACCACATTGTCAGTTGGATAATAAACAAAATATGACTTACCATTAACGTGCAATGTGCTAATTGTATTAGCAAAGTATTGATTATGAGTAGGGTTATTTTGACTAATGTTGTTTGTTGCAACAATGATTGATGAAGCTGCATTAAACTTCTGAACAACTGTTTCACCAGTTGATGTTTTAGAAGTGTTTTCAGCCACAACAGAAATTCTAAATGTGTTGTAGTTGTTTTGAATTTGAACATCAACTTCATCTAGGTTGTTTCCAACGTCAACATTTTGAATAAACTTGTCATTATCAATATAAATTTTTGAATATCTAATGTAAGCATCTGCTTGTTCTGCTACATTACTTGAAATTCTAAATCTATCTCTATAACCACTTGATTCAGAATCGTAAAGTTTGAATTCTTGGCTGATTAATGAATCAAATTCGAACACATCTTCACGAACTTCACCAGTATCTTCATCAACCGCATCACCTCTAAACAAGAATGTGTTTTCTGCATTAATTGTTACATCAGTGAATGCACTATAAATAATTGCGTTAATTTCAATAGATTGTGTTGCAGAGTTTGCTTTGAGCGGAAGCATATTAGTTGCAGCACCTGATTGAATATAACCATATGCATTGTGAAGTTTACCTTCAAGTGAAATAGAAGAAATTTCGGTGTATTCAATAGAAATTGTTCGATATTCAACAAATCTTCCAATGTTTACACCTTTAAGATTTTCAGTGTTACCAAATGTGTAAGAAGATAAGATGTTTACACCTTTTGTAACTTCTTGCCACCAACCAGTAAACACATATTTTTTCTTTGTGATTTTATCAACAAAGATTCTATAACCATTTTCAATCAAGCTTTGATAGTTGTCATAAAGTTCACTGTTGAAATATTCATAATCATAGCTTGCAGGTTCAGATTCACCATAACTATAAACTTCAACTGAAATTGAAGATTCAAGAGTTGGAGTTGCAGGAGATGTTGTATATTTAGAAACAAATTGCAACTTTTGTCCTACTTCTTCAATTGCATATAATGAGAAGTATTGGTCGTCTGAAACAAGATTTGTTGAAGCAGAAATTGATTCATTGAACAAATACCAACCATTGAAGTAATAGAATGTTTCTGATGAAACTTGAATGCTTGCATTTTCAACACCAAATCTAAGCATTGTTCCATATGGAACAGTGATTGTGAAAATCAAGTTTTCTTTATTTGCTTGAATATTGATATCAGTGATGCTTGTTGAACTTTCAAAATAGTCATCACCAAGCACATATGATGCATTGATTGAGTTATAAATATTGCTAATAGTTCCAGTAATGAGCAATTCTTTCAATAACTTTTGATCTGTGCCGATAGAACCAATATAGTCTTTTGATTCTTGACCATTTACTGCGATTCTATATTCAATAGAAACGTTTTTAGCAAATTTAGCTTCAACAACAACGTCTTCATTATATTCAGACAAGTCAACAATAAGTGAAAGGTTGTTATAAGAATTTTCAATATAATCACCATTTACATATAAACCAATGAATGTGTAGTTTTCTTTTGGTTTTAATGTAATGTAGAGAAGTGGGAATGTTTCTGAATAAACATGTGTTTCAGGTGAAACAGAACCACCATGTGTTCTAATAGATGTTAAACTTTGAACAATTTCACCACCACAGATGTCATCGTTGTCAGTTCCATAATTTCCATCACTTTCAACTGTTGAAACTACATAGCTGATTGTGTAACCACCATTAATGATTGTGAGTATATCAAAGTCACTTTCAACAACGTAACGATAACCAGCTTTGTTGATTGATTGAATTGTGAGTTTGTTTGTCGAATTAAGATTGTTTTCAGCTTTGAAGATTACAACGCTGTTTGAAATGAGATATTCAACATCATCAGCAATTGTTTCTTCAGCAAATGAAATGCTTGTGTAGAGTTGTTTTTCAAGAACATAATAAATTTTATTCTTATAAATTACATATGAACCATTCATAATTGTTGGGTTGGCTGCACTTGCTCCGGCAGCTGCAACAATTGAAACAGTTGTAATATTAACTTCATATGAATAAATCATATCATCAATTGTTTCAATTGGAACGTCAACAAATTCATATGAATTGTTAAAGTCTAACGATGAAGCCAAAACTTCAGTTTCTGTGTCGCCAACCTTAATCTTAACTTTTCCATTTCTATCAGTGTTGAAATAAACAAGTTTTCCATCAGCGATGCTATATGCAACAGAATTGTAAAGTTTGTTGTTGTTTAAGTAATAATAATCTGCGTTGTAATAAACATATTTGATGTTATCAATGTTGTATCTATCACCAATAGTGTTTGTAAGTCTATCTTTTTGGTCAAATTCATATGGATTGTTTGATCCATCATAGTTATCTGTTCTTGATGAACCATCTGCAAGTTTGTCTGAAATTGTGTAGTAATGTCCTGACCAAGCATATAGAACTGTGTCGTTCACATATGTGTCTACAGGAACATTGAACACAATGTCTTCGGTCTTGTATGGTCTTTCACCTTCATTAACAGTGGCGTTCTTTTCTTCAGTTACAACACCAAGTCTGTTATCAGTAGGTGAGTTGAATGTGTAATAGTATCTATAGTTAAGATATGTTGAGATATAGCCTGAATCAGTTTCTGGAAGAGAAAGGGTGATTGGCATAATTCTAACAAATCTTGCAACTAAGACGGTTACTTTTGGCAACATAGAATCAAAGAAGTTGTTTGACACCAAGATGTATGTTGCAGGTCTGTTTGCGTCTGTGATAACTTGCCACCAACCAGTAAACAAATATTGTGCTCCATTATGAGTATAAACTTGAATAGAGTTGTCTTTGTCTTCTGGGTTAATATCTTGCATATTGTCAGGGTTATTGAGAATTGTTGAAACAGTCAAGCCGTCTGACTTGTTGTCAGAAATGCTGTCAATAACTTCAATATTGTCCTTATCAGTAGGAACTGATGGACCACCTTGATCTTGACTATATTTAGCATCAATATCTAATGACGAGCCATAATAATCAGATGTTGCATAGAATGACAAGGTTTCATTATGACTAATTGCTGATGGAGCAAGTTCATATTGACCATGTCTATATAAATACCAACCATTGAAATAGAATTGGAAGGTTTTCTTGTCAAGACCATCACCAATTGAAGATGTTGGAGCCTTTTGAGCTACTGCAAGATCAATCTTTGTTCCATAAGCAACTGTAAATTTCATGAACAAGATGTCTGCATCTACTTTATAAAGAGTGTTTCCTTCAGTAGCAACATATTCTGTTCCATTAAATTCCCAGTTTTCTGTGTCAGTTTGATAACCGCTGTTTTGATATTCAATATATTCAGTGTTTGAAAGGCTATATTCAGCAGTTTCGTCAAAAATTTCACCCTTCTTAACTTTAATATATTTTTTATCCCAAATGCTAACATTTGGAGTTGTTGAGTTTCCTAATTGGTCAACACTATACAAAATATCACTCTTATAAATTGTTGAAAGGGTAATACTTACATTAAATGTATTGTGTAATGACTCTTTAATTCCATAAGCTGTCTCAAGAGAGTCTCTTAATGAAATATTATTCACACTCATACGGATTGTAAAGTCAACAAGTTTTGCAAATCTAGCTTCAATTGTGATATCTTTAATTTCTTTTCCAGCTAAGAGATAGAATTGTTCCATATCTAAAACTATCTCATCTGTATAGTTATAAGTGTCACCACTGTCAATGCTTATTCCAGCATTAGAATCGCCAACATAAATTCCATCTAAGAACAATCCAGTGAATGAATAGCCCGGATTTGGAGTGCATACAATTGAAAGCATATTGTATGTTGGAGAGAAGAATGTTCCATCGCTTTCATTTTCATTAAATCCTTTTTGATAAGATTTAATTTCAATAGTTCCGCCAATAGGACGTTCTGCTCTGTTAGAAATATTTGACAATTCGCTGTCATAATCATCAATTGTAGAAACAATTTTGTTTACTTGATAAACTCTTTCATAAATTGCAGTTACATAAATCTTAACAACAATTTCACCTTCACTGATAGGAATATATCCCATAGCGGTGTTACCTGAAATGCTTGAAACATCTTCAACTTCACCAGTTTCAGTTGTATATACATATCTGTATTGCAATTTTTCAAGTTCTGTTTTTGTTGAATCATTAATCACAGGGGCATTTAAGTTTACATTCATAATAAGCTTTGTATATTTAAAGCCTGTGATGCGGTAACCAACGAGATGTCCACCAGTAACAAGAAGGTTTGAACCACTGAGCGCATAAATTGCTCGGTTTGGATCATTTTCTGTCATTAAATATGATTCAACATTGTTTGAAATTTTATATTTTTTGTATTTAGAATTATCAGCAACATTTTCTGGTTTTTTAGCATTTACTAAAGCGTTAAATTTAACCACATCATCAACAATATAATGTTCATTTCCAAAACCATTTTCAGCTTTGGTTGAGAATGCTGTTTCTTCTGTTGTGATTCCAAGCAAGTTTCCGCTAAATGTAGATGAAACTAAAACTTTTCCTTCTTCATAAGTGTCAAGTGGAGAAGTTGTGTAATGAACTTCTGTGTAGTGACCATATGAAGCAGTAAATCTAAAGTTATCAGATGACATGTATGCATATTTAAATGGAATTCCAGCAACCAAGATTGTTCCGTTGAAGTTTTCAAGGTCACCAGTCTTTGACATTTGATATCTTTGACCAGCATATTCAAAGTAATAATATTGTCCGTTATAGTCAATTGGCATAATAGCATTGATTACTTTATTGTCACTGTTGTGACTATAAATCACAATGAAACCATTGCTTTCTTTAATTTCGTTTGCATACTCTCTAACTAGAGGCAAGTTGATTGTTGGATTTGTTGAATATAAATATCCATTTAAATACCAACCATAGAACACAAGATTTGTGTTATCAAATGCAGCCCCAGCGTTCACATCATTAACAAGGTTCGTCTTTAATGTTTGATATGTATAAATACGGCTGTTGTCAGATGGGTTGTGAATAGGGTATGTAAGTTGCAATGAATTTGAACTATGATATGTCTTAGTTGTTGTTGCACCGTCAGTATCTGTGAATGGGTTAAATGCATAATCATAATATGACAAATAGTGAATATCTCTCAAGTTAACTTTGTTTTTAGCATAGTCAGTTGAAAGGTAAACGTTTACAAATGGAAGCAAGTCTTCAGTTGCATCGCCATTAATTGAATCATCAAATGCATTTCCATTGATTGTTTTTTCAACTTCAATTGTAAATGCACAGAAGTATGACAAATTCATATACAATGCTTTTTTACCAGACAATTTGTCACCACTTGTGTCAATATAGAAGCATCCATCATAATATTGACCGAGATTAGCAACTACGGTTGTGTCTTCTTGGAAACCACTTGAGATATTGAAAATGCTTTCTTTAACAGATGGCATATATCTGTTTTCAACCTGTGGTGCAAGATATGGATAAACATATACTTTTGAATCTTTTTGAATTGTTACTTGACCACCACTTTCATCTAAGAGTGTGCTGAGATAAACTCTTCTTTCATTTCCACCAGAGTTGGTAAATACAATAAGTGCATCAAAGTAATCTTTAAATATTTCAGCTGTTTCATTGTTGTTTGCAAAGTTTTCATCATCAATATGAACATCAATTTTTGTGTTGAAGGTGAATGTTACAACTTCTGCAAATTTTGCATAAATAACAAGAATGTTATTGTCATCAGCATTGTCTGTCATAACGTTGGTGATGGTGATTGATGAAGTTGACTTATCTGAAATAATTTCTTCAATCAAAACTTCATATGTTGTTACATCTTTACCTGTGCCATCATCTTTTGTTATTGTAGCCAAACTACAGTTAAGTGCAAGTTCTTCACCATTTGCAGCAAACAACTTATTTGCTTTTGTTGGGTCAGCTGCATATCCCTTTGGATAATAATAGCAATCTTCGCCACCATATCTAATTTTGTATGAGCCATCACTATATGTCGCTTTGTATCTCTTGTTGAAATAATAATATACAAATGCATAGTCAGTGCTGTCTACGGTTTCAATCTTATAGTTAATTGACGAACCAGCGTTGATTGAAGTTTTATCTGAACGATCAATAGTGTTTGGAATAATGTGTTGAACCGTGCCTTCTGGAGAAGTGTAATCTGCAATGAGATATTCATTTTCACCAATCAACATTGAGTCACTAAAGATCTTATCATATGGATAAACACCACCAACGACTGAAAGACCATCAATTTTTGTTTGAATGGTCATTGAAGTTGAGAATCTAACTTCTAATGAAAGGTCTGATGAAACACCAGCAAGATATGCCTGTGTATCTCTATAGTTAAATCTATAAATCTTATATAATTGACCACCAATGCTAACATTATTTTTCCAAGGTGTAAGCATATGTGAGTTTGTAACTGAATCAATCAATGACTTTCCATTTGCATAGAAACCAATGAGTGATGTTGCAGGTTCTGCGAAGAAATACACATAGAATGATTCGTTCAAAGCATATGATGTTGACATATAATCTTTTGATTTTAATGTATAATTAAAGAATTGATTACGTTGTTCTAGAGTCATTGCATCTAAAGTATTTAAATAAGCATCTGTCATGTAATCATTATCTTCATCAACGATAATTGTATATGCATTATCAGTATAAAGTTGGGCAATAGCAGATTCTGACATAGAAGACATCAAATATTGCTTCATTGTTACGACATATGCATTTGAGAAGTTATATGTGAACACATATTTTTGTTGATAATTCTTAATTGCAACAGTATAGTTCTTTAGATTTGCTGGAAGGGTAGCACCATTAATTGTAACACCAGTTTTTGCAATATTTGTTTCTGCATTTGTGCCAGGTTTATATTTTGCGAGTTCAATGATTGAACCTGCGCTTGCAACTGGATATATTGTCACATCAGAACCAATGATAACGTAGTTGAAACTATCTTCTTTTGAAACATGTGAATCATCAGCAGCATCTGGATTAGGGATTAGCATGTGGCTTCCCGCAACTCCAAGTGTAGTTGCATCTAATTGTTTTAAATCATTATTTGCAAGCAATGCCGCATTTGAAACGGCTGATTCATATGAACCACCTGCATTTAGATTAATGTCAAGAATTTGAATTTCAACAAAAATTGCTGTTACTTTTCCTGACAATTCATTGTTACCAAAATCAATTACTGAGCTAGGGGTAATGTCATCACCAAATTTGAAGCCTACAAATTTGAAATATCTTCCTTTATATTCAACAATTGAATAATCTTCACCTCTGCCAGTTGCAATCGAAATCATTAAGTTGCTTGGTGGAGAAGGTTCATCGTCACCTTCAGCAAACTTGCCAAACTTGTATTTAATGTAATAACCATTTTCAGTGTTATCCACATCTGCAAGAGACGCTATTGTAGCAGCGTTATAATAGAGCACACCGTTTGATGAAGATGATGTGTCTGAAGCAGATGCACCAGCTCCATAGTATGGAACATTATAATTTATTGCCATTGGAACAACTGGTATATCATCAACTTCAACAGTTGAGATTGCAGGGGAGTTGCTTTGATTAATTGTATAGAATTTTTGACCAACTTCTAATGTTGTTGGTGATTTTGATACAGCTTGCAACAAAATAATATGGTTGTTTTGTCCAAGTTGAGCATCATTATTTGTTGTAGCATTGCTTTCTTTAATATTTGTCTTATTTTCAGGATTAAATGATTCATCGTATAAATAGAAGTAAATTATTTTTTCATCATAATTCTTTCCAACATAACCACCGCTAAAGAACCAAGCATTATTTTTTGATGCGTCGGTTGAGTATATGTTTTGATAGCCTGTAGAAGAGTTGGTTCCATTGGTTACCCATTGGGTATATTTAGTTTTTTCTGATGTTTCTTCAAATTCAATACCAGCGATTAATGAATGAGTTGGTTCAACATAGTGTCCTTCACTATCTAAATAGCCATTATATTTCTTATAGTCGAAATAACCAGTAATAACTAAACCATTACCTTTCAAAACAACAGAAATAGGGTTGTTTGCACTATCTTTACCGGTCATATTGTCGCCATATTGAATAGTAGAGCCTGTAGCACCAGTAATATACATTATGATTTCTTTGCTGTTTTCTTTCTTTTCAGAAGTATCAGCGTTTTCATAAGAATATAAATAGAAATCTTTTTCAGCCAAGCCGTCTCTTATGAAACTATCAATTGAGAATTGTGTGAGAACCACAAATTCTGTTTCAATTGAAATATCACATTTAAGCAAAGCCGTTTTCTCTTTTACACTATCAGCTGTATTCAAATCTACCATATATGAAGCCAATGGATATTGAATATATGACACGTTTGTTAAACTCAAATCTTCAAATTTAACTTCTTGATATTTGCCACTTTCAGCATAAGTGATGAATTTGATTGGGTGAGTGCCTGCATCATATCGACCCGATGTGTCTGATGATGCATTTTCTCCAAATTTATTTGAACCATTTGCTGATAGATATGAGAGTTTGTAGGTATCTGCAATTCTATATCCACCGATTGGAGCAACCATAACAGTTGGTGATGATGAGAAATAATACCAACCACTAATTGTAATGGTTCCTTCACTTTCATCAGTTGTTGTCACAACTTCATTACCAGTTGAATCGATTGTTGATTCAAATTCAACATTTACTTCATTTGGATTATATGTGAATGAAAGGTTAGTGATTGCTGTGAATATTGCAACAATGTTTGTGTCTGTTGTAGCCGTTGTAATAAATGGTTTTACAAACTCAGTTGTAATGCATTCCATTTCAGACCAGAGTCTTGTATCTCTATCATATGTTTGACTATACCAGCCAGCAAATGTGTAAGCCTTCACAATGTTTGGACTGATATCTGCAAATGTAGTGTGAGACGCTGGATTAAATGCCATTTTAGCAATATAAACAGTCTTATAATCTTCTTCATAAACCCAAACTTCATCAGTGTCATTTACAATACAAACAACATATTTGCCATTTTCAATTTCTAAATATTCTTTTGTGCCGTTATATGATGTTGTATTAGTGAGTTTTGTTACTCTTTCTGTATATTTATTTTCATTTGAGGTATATGAAACTGCACTATTTTGATAATAGGTTCTTAAGCCGCCCCACAAAATAATTGAATATTCTGCAAATGACATGTTTCCATAAGAACAATAATTTGGTTGAGCTGCAGTTGCACCTTCAGCATAAAGCATATTGTCAGCCAAGTGTTGATAACCAGAATTGAATTTTTGGTATGTTGCATAGCCATCAACATATCTAAATTCATTTTCAGTTGTCTTTTTTGCACCGCCAATATAGGTGAGTTCTCCCAAACTTGATGACACGCCGCCTGCTGTGTAGATTTGGTTGTCAAGAATATAATATGGGTTCTCGGTAAAGTTCTTATCTGTTGTAGCGAAGAACTGGTCGGTGTATTTTGAATCGGTGTCGTCAATTGTATCAATGATTGATGTTGAAACACTAACTGTATAAATTGTTATACTTGAAAGGTTGACATAGTTAACTCTGCCACTAATAAATGGTCCATAAGTATATATTTCAATAGGAGATTTTACATATAAAGCAGTGCCGCCAATACTAACATCGCCAGAAGCTTCATTTCCAGCATCAGCAATTGAATTTTGTTCAAGATTGCTAACAACTGTGTAGAAAATTTCACTAATTAAATCAAGTTCATTTTCTGTTGATGTCTTATATGAAGAATATTCTCCAGAAGTTCCAACAGGTGAGATTTTGTAATAGCTTTCAGACTCAAGTGCAAATGCAAGATCGATTGCATTTTCAACATTGCTTGCCGCATACAAAATTTGATTAACCTTTGAAATAAAATCAGAAAGTCTAGCATATGATTCATATTGCAAATCTAAAATCAAGGTTTTTGTGTAATCTGTGAGCACTTGGAAGAGTGTTGGTGTTTTTGTTATTTCTAAAACTTCCTGTGTAGCAAGGGCTTGTGTAATTTCAGTTACTTTCAAACCTAAAATTGAATTTTGAGTCTTGCTATAGATAAAGTTTTGTGTAACAAAGATTTCACCAGAAACAGTCATATAATAGTTAATTGTGTCAACACTAGTTGTATTGATTGACACAGTTTTTGCACTAAACTTGCTAAGAATTTGATTAATTAAATTTGGCAATTGTCTCATTGCAGTTGCAAAGTTGAGATTTGCTGAGTTTGATTCTTGAGCATAGCACAAATTGTTAAACACAAATATGAACGCTTTTCTAATTGTGTCTAAATAGTTTAGTTGTGCATCACTGCCACTAAGTCTAACATTAATATAATCTGAGAAATTAAATGATTTTTTCACTGAGTGATCATCACAATCAATTTCACAATTAGGTGAGCAATTTCTTATAGTGATTGGAGCCGTCCAATCATATGTTGTGACTGGTGGATCTCCACTAGTGCCTGTTCTATAGAATGATTCTGCAGTAATGTTATCAAAAGCACCTTCTTTTGCCAGCCAGTAGAAGAGTGACTCTGCCATGTATTTTGATAAACTGATTGCTTTAGCATATTTATATGAAACATTTTCAGCAAATGCCATCTTCAATTTAAGTGATTTACCATTGAAATTAAATGTCATATAGTTATCTTCAGCAATGTTATATCTGTCACCACCAGAGGTTTTAACAAATAAGTCAAAGAATGAATCATAATAACCAATTCCATAACCTGTCAAAACGTCAGATGTGATGTTTTTAGCTTTTTCTGGGTGCAATACATATTCAGGGTTTTCGTTTCCTGCAGTGGTTGTCACACCATCAGTTTGTTCCATTGATCTGTCAAGTGTAACCTTGAGCAAATAATATAAATATTCAACATCTTCGGTTTGACCTTCATTGATAGCTGCAATGTCAGGTTCAATCAAGAAGTTGAGCACATATCTTGAATCTAAACCAAGTGAGTGAATTGAAAGGGCATAGTTAACATCAAGTCTAATAAGAATAAATGCGGTTGTGTTTGAATCGAAATAGAAATTCTTTAATGAAAGTGATGTTTTTTCGGTTGCAAACATTGCATATGCATTCTTTTCAAACGAACCAGGAGCACTTTCATTTCTACTAATTGTATAATTATCACCTGATGCAGGAGCAGTGGTTTGAATTTTAGAAAGTGCAGCAAAATTACGTTGAGATTCTGGTGTGTAATATGCTTCAAAATATGATTTTCCAGCGTAACTGCCAGTCGTATCAGGAACTCTTGAGAACAAGTTTGGTTGACTTTCAGCAGCTGCAGCATCACCAGTCTGTTTCTTTAAACTGAATGGATAAAGTTCGCTTCCATCATTGCCATAGCCGCCACCAAGGAAGTTATTGTTTACTGGATTGCCTTCATTATCAGTTGTTACAAGGTTCACATCTTCAATTGTCTTGTTTTGACCAGAAGAATTTGTTCTAATGGTATCTTTTGTGTCATCTTCATTGTAATAATACAATGCTTGAACTGAGATACCTGAATCGATTTCTGATTCATTGAAGATATATGTTTGATAAATATCAATAAATTTAGCAACATATTTGATGTTTGAGTGAATGTTTTTAATTTTTAATGTATTACCTTCAATTACATAGTTGCCTTCGTTGTAGG
>JAZUSV010000178.1:0-2013 GCA_045606885.1 Candidatus Gastranaerophilales bacterium
AGTTCGTTTATTAGACCCACCTCTTCATGAATTCTTACCTTCTAAGGAAGATTTAATTGCTGAAGTTGCAACATTAAAAGCCTTAGGCAAAGATGCTAAAGAAAAAGAAGAAATGCTTCATATCGTTGAAGGTTTATCAGAATCTAACCCAATGATGGGTCTAAGAGGTTGCCGTTTAGGCTTAACTTATCCTGAAATCAATGAAATGCAAGTAAGAGCAATTTTTGAAGCATGTTGTGATCTTAAAAAAGAAGGCTACAAAGTTCAACCTTGGGTTATGATTCCTCTTATTGGTCATGTAAACGAGCTTAAAGTTGCTAAAGAAATCCTAACCAGAGTAGCTAAAGACGTTATGGCTGAAAAAGGCGTAGAAGTTGAATATAAATTTGGTACTATGATTGAAATTCCTCGTGCTGCAATTACTGCTGATGAAATTGCACAACACGCTGAATTCTTCTCATTTGGTACAAACGACTTAACTCAAATGACTTTTGGTTATTCAAGAGATGACGCTGAAGGTAAATTCTTAAATAGATATGTTGAGCAAAAAATCTTAGCAACAAATCCTTTTGAAACATTAGATACAAAAGGTGTTGGTGCATTGCTTGAAATGTCTATGGAAAAAGGCAAAAAAGTAAACCCTGCTTTAGTTGGCGGTGTTTGCGGTGAGCACGGTGGTGACCCTGATTCAGTTAAGTTCTGCCACAAAATTGGTTTGAACTATGTTTCATGTTCTCCATTCAGACTTCCTCAAGCAAAATTAGCTGCAGCTCAAGCAGTAATCGAAAACAAATAAGCTTGAAAATTTTTAAAAAAGCACTCGCTTGTCGAGTGCTTTTTTGTTTATATTTTATTCTTTTTGACATATAATTATTACTATGGAAAATTTACAAGAAAAAATGGACAAAGCGCTTGATTTAATCAATGCTGAAAATTTTGTAGCAGCGCAAGCAGTACTAAATCAAATTTTAGAAATAGAACCAGAAAATATTGAAGCTATTAAAAATCTAGGATTGTGTGAAGTAAATTTGGAAAATCCGCCTGAAGCTATTAAATATTTTCAAAGAGCGGCGGAAATTGAGCCAAATGATGCAACAAGCTTATATTATTTGGCAAGTTGTTTGTCTAGAATTGGCGAAAAAAAACAAGCAATTGATAAGTTTAACAAAGTAATCGAACTTCGTCCTGATTATATTGATGTATATAAAAGCTTGGCTATGATATACGTTGAATTTGGGCAGTTAGATAGTGCTATTGATATTATTAATCAAGCAATGAATAATCCTTCTATTGAAGTTGATTACACTTTGAATTATATTCTTGCAACTTCATATATGCTTAAAAAAGATAACAAAAATGCAATTATTTATCTTGAAAGAGCACTTGAACTAAACGAAAATCACTTGGCTGTTATGAATAGTTTAAGTTCTTGTTATATGAGTATTCATGAGTTTGACAAAGCGCAAAAAATCTTAGAAAAAGCGTTTGAAATTGACCCAAATAATACTTTAACTGCTTTTAATTTGGGTGTGTTGTTTCAAACAACAGAAAGATATAGAGAAGCTCTTAAATTTTTCCAAATTTCATATCAACTTGACCCTTCTACAACAATGATGTCGTCTTTAGCAAATTGTGCACTTAAGGCGGGTGAATATATGATGGCAAGTGTTCTATATAAAAATTTGGTTATGATTTATCCTAATAATACAGAATATAGAACTGCTTATGTTGAAGCTTTGGAATTTACTCAACAATATAAAGAAGCATTGGATAATGTTAATATGCTTTTGTCGCTTGATGAAAAAAACGTTGATTTAATCAAGAAAAAAGGCTCTTTTTTAAGGCGTTTGGGATTTTGTGAAGAAGCGATTGATGTTTTAAAACAATTGCTAAATCGTGGCAAAATTGATGTTGAGCTTTATTATAATTTAGCATATAGCTATGTTGCGCTTGGTGATTACGATTCAGCTAAGGAAATGTTTAAAAAATGCATTATTCTTGAGCCAGATAACC
>JAZUSV010000179.1:0-6402 GCA_045606885.1 Candidatus Gastranaerophilales bacterium
GTTTAAATTTATGATATAATTTTTATATGAAAAAAGTTGGAATAATTGGTCTTGGTTTAATTGGAGCTTCTATTTTAAAAGCTCTTTGTAAAAATAAAAAATACGAGCTTTACTGCTATTCAAATTCTTCTTACAAAAAAGCTCTAAAATATTCTAAAAATTCATCTAATGACATAAAAATCGTTTCATCATGTGATATTGTTTTTGTTTGTTGCGAAGCTTCAAAAACCCTTGTTGTCCTTGATGAATTAAATAAATTTTTAAACAAAAAAACAACAGTTGTTGATGTTGCGTCAATTAAAAAAGGATTATTAAATAAAAACTTCAATTTCAATTTCATATTGTCACATCCTATGGCAGGAAGCGAAAAAAGTGGGTTTGAGGCAGGCAATGCTAATTTGTTTAAAGAAAACAAATGGTTGATTGAAAAAAATAATAAGTTATTAAAAGAAATAATTTCTGATTTAGGCGCAAAAGCAAAAAAAATTGATATGAAAAACCATGATGAATTATGTGCACAAATTTCTCATCTTCCAACAATTTTATCTTTTTTATTATTTAATAGCACAACAAACGAAGCAAAAGAAATCGCTTCTAGCGGTTTTAGAGACACAACTCGCCTTGCAATGACTAGTTCTGACCTAGCTTTTTCAATGTTTAGCAAAAACAATAAAAATATTTTAAAAGCATTTGACAAATTAACAAAAGAATTAAACAACTTGAAAAAAATGACCGATGATGAGAAAATCGAGTTATTTAAAGAAGTTGCAAACAAAAGAGCAAAAATGTATGACAATTTGGGAAAAAATACACTCTAAATATAATCAAATAAAAAAATTTGCAAAAGACAAATATGATTCTTTAAGCATTTTAGACAAATACATTCTTAAACAATTAACGGATGTGTTTACTCTTGGAGTAATAATTTTTACTTCTATTATTTTTGCTTCTGAAACCTTCACGCAATTAATTAAACAAATTTCTCTATATGGAATTCCTTTTCATATCGCAATAATGATGGTGGTTTTAAACCTTCCTCAAGTTTTTGTTTTAACAATTCCAATCTCAACATTATTTGCAACAGTAATGACAGTTAACGATTTAAGCCTAAAATCTGAAATTACGATTTTCAAAGCTTGTGGTATTGGAATTAATCGAGTTGCAAAACCAATTTTTTGTTTTGCTCTTGTAATGACTTTTGTTAGTTTTTTTATCAATGAATTTATTGTTCCTGTTGCTTCTGTTCAATCTAAGTCTTTGGCAATTTATTCACTAGAACAAAAACATATACCTGAAAACAAAATGAACTTCACTGTAAAAGATATAGACAAAGAAGGAAGATTAAAAAGACTTTTTTATGCACAATGGTGCAAGGATAAAACATTAAACAATGTCACCGTTATAGACATCACTAATCCTAAAAATATTCAAATTATTCAAGCAAAAAAAGGAACAACATCAGATTACGGATGGCTATTTGAAAATGGAATAGTTTATACAATTTCAAAAAATGGCAAAATATTCAACACAAGTTTTTTTGAAGAATCAGATGTTTCCTTCGGAATTGGTGATGTTAACGAAATGGTTAAAGAATCAACGTCTGAATTTAATTTCTTTAAGCTTGCGAAACACATCAAAAAGGAAAAAGAAAATTTAACAGAAAAAATTAAATTAGAATATCAAATTAATTTATTTGACAAGCTTGCACTGCCTGTAACCACATTCGCTCTTGCTTTAATTGGCGTTCCTCTTGCAATTACACCACCAAGAGTCCGATATAATCGTGGATTTTTATTTAGCATTTTAATCATATTTGTATATTATGTAATACGTGCTTTTTCGCTAAACTTGGGTGAAGCAGGAACAATACATCCACTATTTGCAGCGTGGTTACCTGTAATTATAATTTCAATTATTGGTTTAATTTTATATTACAAAAAAGCATATAAAATCTAATTCATTCCATTTTTAAACAGCACAACAGAAGACAAAATGTCTTGGAAATCTTCTGCAATAATTTCGCTAAATTCTTTAGGATCGATTTGAGTCAAAATAATTTGAGTTAAATCCAAAGGAAGTTCTTGTACCATTGGAACTAAAAATTCTGGGTCTAAATCTTTCATCATTTTGATTTTGTCATCTTTCATAATAAGTTCCATTGGTCGAACCAAATCATCAGGAGTAAACAGCATTAGCAAATCTTCATCTTGCTCAACTACGCCATTTATCAACTCCATTTTTGATTCTCGCTCCATCGACAACAAGAAAGTTGAAAAATCATTGTTGCTTAAGCTATTTATATGTTCGTTGTATTCTTTTGTGCTTTTTCCTTTGTATTCTGGGCCAAAACTGTGTACCATTATTTTTTCAAGCGCTTTTTGATCTAAAGATTCAAAATAATTTTGAATATATCTTTTTTCAACTTTTGGTTCATTAAGAAACTTATCCATCTTGCTTTCTTGCATTAAAGAAAGAACATCAAACAAGTTAAATTTTTCAAAAATCATTCCAATTAATTCTTCAATAGGCAACTCTTTGCACATTTTTATGAGTTTTTCTTCTGTAAAAAAGTTCAAGCCTTTTGACAATTGTTCTTGGTTTAAGTATGGCAACAATTTATCTAAATCGCCTTCTGCCATATTTTGTAAAATTATAAATTTATTTTCAACATTTGAAAGCTTAAAAATTTCCAAGATTTTATCAGGATCGGACAAAATCTTTTTATATTCAGCTGCCTTTTGATTGCCTTGGGTAGCCTCAAGCTCCATTATTTCTTTTATATCTTTGTTGGCATACTGAGACAACCTTGACGCTGGTACACCAAAGAATTTATTAAGTAAACTAAAATCTACTTGTAATTGTATCAATTTAGCCTGCCTTTTTAGGTATAGATATCCTTATAATAATAAAGTTATTTTCAAAAGCTAAATTTCAAAAAATGGTAAAATTGTAATATTTCTTTAAATATTAGAATTTATAAAATCCTTAATTACATCCATTTTTTCAGTTTTGTCTGATTCAATATAAAATCTTAAAAGTGGCTCTGTTCCTGATTTCCTTATTAAAAGAGATGTTAAACCATCTTCCAAAAAGACTTTTAAGCCATCCATGGTTATTTTTTCATTTATTGACATACCGGCGATTTTATTAAACCCGGAAAACTTATTCATCAAAACATTTGCATCACTTGTTTTGTTTAATTTTACATCAATTCTATCTGTATAAAATTCACAATTTGCAAAAGCTTTGATGTCCTCTACAAGCTCATTTAAAGTTTTATTTTCAGATGCCATCATTTCTAAAATTAACAAATTGGCATACAAACCATCTTTTTCAGGAATATGCTCTCCTGTTGAAAGTCCGCCAGAGTCTTCACCTGCAAGTATTGTTGGGTTTTTTCTCATAGCTTCACTTAGCCACTTAAAGCCAACAGGAGTTGTAAGCGTTTGAATATTCAACTTTTTGGCAACAACATCAACAATATTTGAAACACCAACAGTCTTAATCATATAGCCTTTTTTACCTTTTTTTGAAAGGTATTTTAAAAGCATAGCCATAACAATATTTGGACTAATGTAATTTCCTTTTTCATCAATTACGCCGTATCTGTCTGCATCACCATCATTTGCCATTGTAATATAATTTTTTTCTTTGTATTTCATAAATTTTGATTTAGGTTCGGGTAAACCACCACCAAAATCTGAATCATAATACATGTTAAACGAATTATATTCAATTTTGTGTCTATCTAAAATTTTATCAAAATAGCCAATTGAGGCAGAGAACAAGCCGTCAAATATAATTTTTGGAGAATTTTTTTTGATTATTTCAAAATCAATTATTTTTTCCAAATGCTTAAAATATTCTTCTTCGAGCGATTTTTCAGTAATTTTACCAATTTCAACAGTATTTATCGAACAATCAACATATTTTAAAATTTCATCTGTAATTTCTTTTGTTGCAGGTCCTGCATAATTTGGAATAAACTTAATTCCTTGATATTCTTTAGGATTGTGCGAAGCTGTAAGCATAATTGCGCCTAGTGAATCTGGATAATATTTTGCACAATATGCAACAATTGGGGTTGGAACAACTTTTGAAGATAAGACAACATTAAAGCCATTGTTTTTTAATAGCTCCGCACAAAATTCAGCAAAATTTCTTGCCATAAAACGTGGGTCATATCCTACTATAATTGTTCTTTCGGGAATTTTTGAATTTCTAATATATGCGACTATAGCATTTATTATTCTCTCAACTGTTTCAAAAGTGAATTCTTTTGCTATAATTCCTCTAAAACCATCTGTTCCAAAATTAATAACTGTTTTTTCCATAAGTTAATTATAGCAAAAATTTGTTCAAAAATTCTATTTTTGTAATAAAATTAAACTATGATGAAAGTTTATTTAGGAATAGATGTAGGTTCCGTTACTACCAAAATCGCCCTTGTTGATGAAAACGGAAAACACGTAGATAGCTATATGACTAGAACTGCTGGTCAGCCTGTAATAGCTGTTCAAAAGTGTTTAGATAATTTATTATCTCAAGCACAAGGAAAAGAATATGAAATTTGTGCCGTTGGAACAACAGGCTCTGGAAGAAATCTAGCAGGAGCGTTAGTTGGAGCTGACGTTATTAAAAACGAAATCACAGCTCACGCCGTAGCAGCAAGTTCTGCAGTTCCAGGCGTTCAAACAATTTTAGAAATCGGCGGACAAGACTCCAAAATTATTATTTTAAGAGACGGGATTGTAACCGATTTTGCAATGAATACAGTTTGCGCAGCAGGCACAGGAAGCTTTCTTGACCACCAAGCACAAAGATTGAATGTCGATATTAAAGATTTTGGCGATATCGCCCTAAAATCAAAATCACCTGCAAGAATTGCAGGTCGTTGCGGAGTATTTGCTGAATCTGACTTAATTCACAAACAACAACTTGGCTACGCTGTTGAAGATTTATTATATGGTTTATGCCAAGCTTTAGTTAGAAACTACCTTGCAAACTTAGCTTTAGGAAAAGATTTGCTTCCAAAAATTTCCTTCCAAGGTGGCGTTGCGACTAACAAGGGTATGGTTAAAGCATTTGAAGAAGAATTAGGTTGCGAAATCATCGTTCCAAATCACCATCAAACAATGGGTGCAATAGGGGCTGCAATGCTTGCAATGGAACATCATCAATACACTAATGCACCAACAAAATTCAAAGGTTGGACAATTAAAGATATGGAATTCCATTCTATCACTTGTACTTGCAGTGGCTGTTCAAACAATTGCGAAGTTATTACAATCCTTGAAGGAAAAGAAGAACAAGATAGAAGTACAATTACAAAAATTGGCGACATTAAAGGAAATATTATTGCTCGCTGGGGCGGAACCTGCGGCAGATGGGATATATCATAAAAAAATCGGGCTAAGCCCGATTTTTTATTATCTTATTTTTACATTCCAGGCAATGGTGCACTTAAGTGTCTTGTTGCTTTTTCATCATCATACTCAATTAAATCATCATTATTTGTATTAAAAACCTGTTTTTGTTTTTGAGGTTTTGTTGGCTTATTTTGCTCAACATAATTTTGATTTATATGAGTATCTGGAATATATAAATTTTCTTGCGCTTTTTTATCTGCTTTCAACTCTTCAGTTTCATCAACTGTTTCATCAACATCATCAATTTTTAGATAATTTCCACCTGTAGTAGTGATTTTTGGATAATCAAACACACTTTTTGGGAAATTTTGAACCGCAGTTTTCATGTAGTCTGCAAAAACTCTCGCAGGCATTGCGCCACCTGTAATACCAGGAAGTTTAGAATTGTTGTCGTTTCCAACCCAAACACCTGCAACAATATCAGGAGTGTAGCCAACAAACCAAGCGTCACGGTAATCATTTGTTGTGCCTGTTTTACCAGCAACGTTTGGCGCAAAGTTTGCAGCCTTTCCTGTTCCCACTTCAACTACTTTTCTAAGCATGTATGTCATACCTGCAGCAGTTTCAAAATTAATTACTTTAACAATTTTTGGTCCTGAATTTTCATAAATTGTTACGCCACGAGAATTTTCAACTCTTTCAATGCAATATGGCTTAACTCTAAAACCACCATTTGCAAAAGCACCGTATGCAACAACCATATCATACAATTTAACACCATTTGAACCAAGCGCAATTGTCATATCATTTGCTAGTGGAGTTGTTATACCCATTTCTCTAGCTGTTTGAATTACAGCATCAACACCTGATTTTTTAATTAATCTAACCGCAGCAACGTTAGATGAAATTGCAAGTGCTTGCCAAATTGTTATTTTACCACGATATTTTTTACCATAATTTTTTGGAGACCAATCTTGAATTGTTAAAGGCGTATCTTCAATAATGTCATCTACGCTAACCCCTTGTTGAAGTG
>JAZUSV010000180.1:0-6484 GCA_045606885.1 Candidatus Gastranaerophilales bacterium
GATGTTAAAAAATGTAAACAAAAAAATAAAAATAAGCACTTATTTTTTTTAGATGCGTTAAAAAAGAAAAAAGGTGCAAAATGAATATTTTAAAAATTTATTTTTTAAAGGCAAATAATACAAATAAAACTTCTAACAATAAAATTGTTTTCAAAGGACAAAACGATAGTTTTGAAAAAACTATTTTGATTAAAGGAACAGAAACGGAAGCCAAAATATACACGGGCAATGTTAATCAGGCTGCACTAGATCAAATTAGAGAATTTTGCAATCATCCGGTATTTAAAAATGCGCCAATAAGAATTATGCCGGATGTTCATGCAGGAAAAAATTCTGTCGTAGGTTTTAGCGCACCAATTATAAACGGAAAAGTTATTCCAAATGTAATAGGTGGAGATATTGGTTGCGGGATGTTATGTTGTGAAATTGACACAAATGGAGAAGAAATTGATTTTGAGGCTTTGGATAATGTAATTCAAAAATATATTTCAACTTCTCATAATTTGATTCCAACTGCAAGAAAAAAAAATTTGCCTGAAATCGAAAAAGAATTAAAAGCTATATGTGAAGATGTATTAAAGGCAAACCCCGAAAAAGTAATTGCGAGCTTGGGCACTCTTGGTGGCGGAAACCATTTTATTGAAATTGACCAAAGCGCAGATGGAAGAAGTTTTTTAGTTATTCATACCGGTTCAAGAAATTTTGGTCAATTGATATGCAAACACCATCATGATATAGCCTTGCAACAAAATCCGTATTTGAATCCAGAATTGTCATTTCTAACAGGAGATGAAGCAAGAGAATATTTAAAACATATGAGATTTGCACAAAAATATGCCCAACTAAATAGAAAAATAATTGCGGACGAAATAATTAAACAGATGAATTGGAAAAAAGTTAACTCTTTTGAAAGTGTACACAATTATATTGATAGTAACAATATTACAAGAAAAGGTGCGATAAGTGCTAAAAAGGGTGAAAGAATTATTATCCCTTTAAATATGAGAGATGGTGCAATAATTGCTTTAGGCAAAGGAAATGACGATTGGAACCAAACAGCACCACATGGAGCTGGAAGAAAATTAACACGTTCACAAGCAATGGAAACCATACAAATGGAAGATTATAAAAAATCTATGGAAGGAATTTATACAACTTCAATTTGTCAAAATACTCTAGATGAATGTCCGCAAGCATACAAGGACTCAGATGAAATTGCATACAATATTACTTCAACTGCAGATGTTATTGATAAAATTAGGCCAAGATATAACTTTAAGAATAAAAATTAGATTTTACCTTCAGAAATATTTTCAAATCTTTCAATAATTTGCGCATACAAGCTGTTATATTTTTCAACTTCACTTGGATTTTGTGCAATATATTTTTCTCTTAATTGTTCTAGAAAAGCAATGTATTCTTTTTTACTCATTAGATAAATCTCATACTCACCTTTTTCGGAGTTAAATATGCCAATAGTCATTTCTTTTAATTGCCAGTTTTCATCATAATTTCCGCCAATATAGTCAACACCGTTACTCCATGCATTTAATTCAATTAATGATGTTGAAAGTTTTTCAAAATCAAAATTTAAAATGTGTTTTACGGCATTTTTTAAAAAAACTTCCTTATCTATATTTGATGTAAATTCATCATTTTTACCTGTAAATACAGTTTTTCTCGCATTATTAGTGCTTTGCTTTAACATATTTAAGTTAGCAACTTTTTTTATTTCTGTCATTTAACAATACCTTTCTGTTTGAATTAATTTTGTATATTAAATATTGGCAAATTTTTCAAAATACCTCTTTCATAATGATTATAGTATTCATTTGAAATAGGATACAATGAACATAGTTTTGAATCTTTTACTGGTGCATAATATTTCACACCATTATACTCTATTATAATTGAATCTGTATAGCTAAAGCTAGCTCCATCTAGTCCATTTAGTTCTCCTAGAAAATATGCCTGCAAAACCGTTTTAAGATCTTTTGAACTAACAATAGTCTTTGCAGCTTGCAAAGGTGGTACCATTCTTCCATTTAAATAATAAAGTTTTTCTGTGCTGTCGTTTACATTTGTAACAAAGCTAACTGTTTTACTGCCTTGTGCTATTGTGGTTATTTTACCTGCAGGAGTATTTGATATTGATGCCCATACTTTATCTTCTGCTGAAATTTGCCCACCATATTTTTTTACCAAATGTGTGATATCAATATCACCTAAAGTATCCAATAATAATTTGTCTAATTCATCATAAAACTCTTTAACATGGCAGCCAGCTAAAGGTGTAATATCACCAATTGACGTGCTTATTTTTTCACCAAACCCGTCATAGCCTAATATATGCCTCATTTTTTTAGTTGCATATTGAATATCATATGATTCATCGAAAAATGCATTCATAGTATCAAGATTATAACCCTGGCTCATTAAAAATATTGCGTCGCTATTGGAAGAAATATGTTTTTCAGGTTTATTCATATCCTTAAATGCTTTGTTAATAAATGCTGAAAATTCATCTAATGATTTTTCTTCTTTTACAATCCAAGTATATATTGTATCTATGAAACCAGTTAGTTCTCTTGGGTTTTCGATTTTATATGCTAATTGCAAAATATTTTTTGCAATATCATTATTGGCATCATTGTCAAATTTGGAAAATATTTCAGCACTTTTGGAAAGAACTTCTGATATATCTGAGTTCGGTAATTTTTCAACATTACCTAAAACTAATTTTAATTTCAAAAGTTCTTGGCATTTTTCACCCAATTCTTTATTTTCGCCAACTAATCTACTTAAGCCCTTTTTGTCAATTCGTGCTGCTCCCCTAAACCCAAACTCATCCGCACTTCTTTCAACATTAGGTAAATCAGTCTCGGCTACACTTCCGCCATCAATTGAAGCACCTTTTGCTTTTACTTCATCAAATGACATTCTAAGCGTTTTAGATGTGTCGTATGGGTCAACTAAAGTTATCATTTTAGTTTGTGGGTCAATTCCCTGAATTGAATAATAATGTCCATCCATACCTAATGATAAAACTAAATTATCTGAATCTTTTGAAAGTTTTTCCAATAATTCATCAGTAATTCCTTCAGATACGATATGAACAGGATTTAATCCAAACTGTTTTGCAACAACTTCAGCAAACTCACCATCAATAGAACCACCCATTTGTTTGTATGCAGCTTCAAAAAGCTTAATTCCTGTTGTATCGGATAAAATTTCATCGCTTAGAGCGTCTTTTGAAACCCTAATGATTCTATCTCCAATTTTTACATCGTAATCACCAAAAGCAGTTCTTGTGATTGAATTTTTGATTTTATTTGCAGTATTAGGATTTGCCATTATACCATCAATTGTTGATAATAATGCGCAATCTCCTGTTGCTCCTTGTTTAAAGTTTGTATTGAGTCCATCGGGTAAAACTCTTGATGTTGTAATTTTGTTATTTAAAGCCTTAGCGCCCTTGCCGGCAAGCTTCATGCCACCGCCAACAATCGGAGCCATAACTAAACCACCAACAAAACCTTCAGCCCCTGCTTTTAAAATATTTTCGCCTTCAAAAGCTGCTCGTACCATATTATCAGAAGCACCGCCCAAAGCTCCATCTGTTGCCATACCAGCTCCAAGTGCAACTGCTCTTTGTTTTAGAGTACCACCAATAATATCATCAGATTGATTTAAAACAACATTTTTTGCAAATTGTTTAAAGCCTTGTTTAATTCCTTGTTGCGCTACTTCTTCAGCTCCTTCTTTTAAAGCAGTTATGCCAAATTTTGTTGCAATTGTTTTTGTAACAGTATTACCAATTCCGTTTGTAATAGGACCTAATAAACCGTTAATTCCACCTGTTACACCGTCATATAATAAGTCTTTTCCGGAATATTCTCTTCCGCCAAGCGCAGCATCTCCTGCTTTAATTCCAACTTTGCTTATTGCACCTGTTGCGCCTGCAACAAGTAGGGCTCCGACAGGTCCCATTAACGCAGTTGCTGCACCAAAAACAACAATAGAAAGCATACCGGAGGCGATATCTGCCACAACATCAACAGCCATTTTTTGACCTTCTTTGTAGCCATCAACTGCTTTTTGCATTTCTTCAGCTGTTATTAAACCGTTTTCATAATCTTCAATTGCTTGTTGTGCTTTAGATGAACCTGCGCCAATTCCTGTTAAATTTTTAAAACCATCCCAAAGCTTACCTAAAATCCCTTGTTCTGATTTAGTTTTTTCCAAATCTTGCCTTAAAGATGTTGTATCAACGATTTGTTCTTCCTGATTATCTAAAGCAGTTTTTTGAAAAGTATCAACATTTGAACCAAAAGTCAAAAGAGGATTGTCAGCATTGTTTTGAGTATATGTTTTTAATTCATATTGCTCATAAGGCCTAATAAATATATTGTTGTCAAGTCTGTTTGTAGACAAAATATTTCTCTCTTGTATCGTATAAATATATAAAAACGATATACTCGAAAAAATTGCCTAATTATTAAAATTTAATAAAAATAAAAAAACCGCTGAAGGTTTGATTCTTCAACGGTTTTTGTGGTGGAGGTTAGGAGATTCGAACTCTCGTGAAACAACCTAAAATCTTGTTATATTGCTATTTTCGTCGATTTTGAAATATGTGCACTGTCCGTGAGTCTTGAGTTTTGGCGGACACAGGATGGATATAGAAGTATACAATGTTAATTTTTTTAAATATGCAAGGATTATTTTAGCAATTAATAATGTTTATTTGTTTTAACATGTGTAGCAAAATTTAGAAAGGGCTACTGAATAATATGGTTGGAAACAAAATTACAAACGAACAAGCAATTAAATATACTGCTACAGCAGCAGCGGTAACTGGTGTAGCAACAGGTGCAGCAGAAGCATTAAGACAAAATAAAATTTTTAAAAATGCAGATACTTTTATTACGCAAGCAGAAGGTGCAATGAAAACTAAAGCAATGTTTTGTAATCCATTTCATATGGGTACACAAGAAGCAGCTAACCTAGCTTTAAAAAATCTGCAAGATAATTTTGAAAAATTTAAAAATTTTGCACTATCTAAAAAATTTGATTTTAAATCAATTGGTAAAGCAGGTTTAATTGGCGCAGGAATTGTCGGTGGTTTTACTGCATTATGCTGTTTTATTTACAATATTGGCAAAAAAGAATTGCAAGATGATGCTAAAATTGTTGCCAATGAATTTAAAACAGCCAAGGTTGGCGAAAAATAAAAGATATTAAAGTAATTAAAAAAGCCACTCAAAATGAGTGGCTTTTTTAGTGGTGGAGGTTAGGAGATTGTCTTGCTCGTTCGCGTTTAACGGGTCTTCGGCCTTGCTCAACGCAAGCCCTCCAGCCCTCAGCTCACTCGCGCTCCAACTTTCCGACAAGGCAAAGCCTTGTGGAGTTCTTAATATCTATCATGCAAAATAAAAAAGAGATAACGAAAACGTTATCTCTTTTTTATGGTGGAGGTTAGGAGATTCGAACTCCTGACCCCCTGCGTGCAAAGCAGGTGCTCTACCAGCTGAGCTAAACCCCCACATAAATTATTAAACTTTCACTGCCAGCTATTAAAGCACCCGATGGTGCATTATTTATCGAGAAACAAGTTTCTCTGGGGCAGCTAGCCAACCCCCACGAGGTCACGTCCCAATCAGGACAATTATGATATTAAACAAAACAAAAAAAATAATCAAGTACTTTTTAAAAAATTTTTTAAAACATGATAAAATAGCACTATGATTATCGATAACGACATTATTAAAGAGCCAAAAATCAGCTTAATTATCACTTATTATAATCTTGGAAAATATATTCAAGACTGTGTTTCATCAATCTTAAATCAAAGCTATTCAAATTTTGAAATCATTATCGTTAACGACAATTCTGATGACAAAAACACAAAAATTTTAGAAACAATTACACAAGAAAAAATTAAAATCATAAATTTAAAAGAAAATAGCGGGCAATTGTTGGCTTTTTTAGAAGGGGTAAAAATTGCAAAAGGTGAATTTATCTGCATGATTGATGCAGATGATATTTTGCTTCCAAATTACCTTAAAACACTCTTATTTGCTCATTTAAATAATAATTATGCTCTTATAAGTTGTTCAAATGGTGAAATTAACGATAAAAACGAAATCACATCTTATAAAACATTTCAAACAAATAATGTTGATTATCAAGAAATTGAAAACGCTTTTAAACTATCGAACACATTTAAAATTAAACAAGTTAAAGAACCTTTTGGTTTATGGAGCTGGAATCCTTCAACTTCTGGAATGTTTCGAAAAAGCGCACTTAATATTTTAAATTATTTTCCAGATAAAAAATATTGGAAAACAGGCGCAGATAAAGTGGTTTTCTCTCTCTTGCATTTGATTGGCGGTTCTGCAAATATTACAAGCGTAAACTATTTATATAGACACCATGATAAAAATAATTCGCAAACAACGCTTACAATGGGCAATAAAAAATA
>JAZUSV010000181.1:0-4442 GCA_045606885.1 Candidatus Gastranaerophilales bacterium
ATGGCTACGATCCGACTTGGCAATTCAAGACACTCGATTTTCGTTAATAATCCAGAGTTGTTAATGGGATTTATCATACCTGAATACAGCAGCAACAAAAACAGAAAAGATTTCAATGAAATAGATTATATGTTGCCAACAAAAATAACTTGGGACGAAGAAAATAAAACAATTAAAGCTTATTTTGATTTTAATACTTTTTTTAATATGCACCCGCAATATAGAGGAAGCGAATTTTATGTTGATGAAACAAATGCTCGAGATTTAGGATACAATTGGATTTTTTGCTATGCAAAGAAAAAAGTTGTTTTTTCTTCAGTTGATAATATTTCAAAATTTCCATATCAAATGAGGGGATATTACCATCGAGGATATGCTTGTGGACTTGAAAATGGTTGCAACAACTATTCTCCAATGCAAAAAGATATGGTATTTAAAATAATGAATAACGAGTCATTTGCAAAGTTTAAACTATGGAAAAAGAAACCACGTTTTGCCTCTCAAAAACCAGATTTAGTATACGAAATGTATTTTGAATAGTTCAAAATTTGTACTAAAATAAAATTATGCTTAAATTTACAAGTCCAATAATTCTTTTAATTATTTCAAATGTCTTTATGACATTTGCTTGGTATGGACATTTAAGACACAAAAACTCAGCTCTTTGGATTGTAATTCTTGCCTCTTGGGGAATTGCATTTTTAGAATATTGTTTTCAGGTTCCTGCTAATCGTATGGGACATGAAGTTTATAACGTGGTTCAATTAAAAACCATTCAAGAAGTCATAACTTTGATTGTTTTCAGTCTTTTTAGTGTTTTGTATCTAAAAGAACAATTCAAATGGAACTATTTAATAGGTTTTATATTTATAATTTTAGCAGTATTTTTTATTTTCAAAAAATAGAGGATTAAAATGACGCTTCACCAAAAACACGGATTAAGATTAGCTTTAATTATAATTGCAACAACATTATTTTTTATAGCAAATATTCAAAGAGTTGCAATTCCTGGAGCAATTTTTGATTTATTACAAGGTGATTTTCAGGCAGATGCCTCTAAAATTACATTATTGGGTGCTATTTTTTGCTATATATACGCTATAACCCAACTTATTGTTGGTCCTTTAGTAGATAAATTTGGTGGTTTTAGGGTAATGGCAATAGGTGGAATAATTTTTGCCTTAGGCTCTTTAATTTTTCCACATAGTGAACATTTGTTGGGGCTATATTTATCTCGTGCATTGCTTGGATTTGGAGCTGCAACATTTTATTTAAGTACTATTCGAGAAGTTAAAAAATATGCAAAAGATAAAAACTTTTCGCTCGCTGTTTCATACATTCTTTTTGTAGGATATAGCGGCGGAATATTTGCAAATGCTCCGTTTGTTGCCGCAACTCATCAAATAGGCTGGAGAAATAGCTTATATGTACTTGGGTTTGCAACTTTAGCTTTAGCTATAGCTTACCTTGTGATTTTTATAATCTTTAAACCTGTTCACATCGAAAAAGAAACACCATTTTCGCTTGCGCCATTTAAGGAAGTTTTATCTATGAAAGACAACCAATATCTCTATCTTTTTGGAGCAACAAACTATGGAATTTACTACGTTTTGCAAACGGTTATTGGCAAAAAATTTCTTGAAGATTTTTGCAATTTTGGAGTTAATAAAGCGGCACTAATCTTATCTTTGATGGCTATAATTTCATCATTTGCCGGAACAATTACAGCGTTTATTTCAAAAAGTTTAAATAATCAAAGAGCGGTAATTTTTAAAACATTTGGCGTCTTATCAATGCTTTCAACTCTTAGCGTATTATTGCTCATTACGTTTGATATTCACACTAAAATTATAGCACTTATTATGTGCATACCTGCATATATTGGCTCAATTTCGCCGATTTTAATTATGGCACTTCACATGATTAATCGACACGAGGTTTCTGCTACGGCGGTTTCAGTACAAAACTTTAGCTTTTTTATGATGGTTGGATTATTGGGCATGGCAACAGGAATGTTGATGAATATTTTTGAACCAATCAAACAAAATAATGTTTTGGTTTATCAAAATAATTCTTACATTTTAGTGTTTGGTTTGTTTTTTATTTTGAGCTTAATTCAAGTGTATTTTGGATTTAAGATTGTTGATAGAAAAAAATAAGTTTTGATTTATTAATTTTTGTAAAAAATTTTTTAAAATAATAAAGTTTCTTAATTAATTGTCGTATCTAAGCATATAAAACAACTTAAGAAAGGTGTGTTTATGAGCTGGGACAAACTAATTTCAACAAACATTTCTATTAATAGTGCAGGTTTAGAAACAAAAAACATTGCTTTTGAAGAAAGCTTGCAAGCAAAAAACTTAACAAGCGCTCAAAATCAAGAGCCTGTTGTTTCAATTAGCTCTGATGATGTTTTAGGTGGCGTATATGACCAAGATATCGACATACTTTATCAAGCACAACAAGATTATAATAATTCTGATGAATTACCAGATACAACAATTACTGAAGAATCTCCAGAAACTACAGCTTCTGAAGAACCAGAAGAAACAACACAAAAAACTATAGATGAACTAGTGCAAGAAGCAAAAGAAAAAATTGAAAATATTCCTGTTGGCACTTCTTTTGAAGATTTGTCAAAAATTATAGAATCAGACCCCACATTCAACTCAATGGCACTAGACCAATATTTGACAAAATGCGGTATGCAACATGGTTTAACTCTTTCTCAAATGGAAGATTTATACAAATTAGCTTGGGCAAATAATCCTGAATTTGCACAAAGACAAGAAGAACGACAAAAATTGGTAAATAATATAGATGAATGGAACATGTTAGATGAAGAAATCAAACAAAGTACACCAATTACAGAAGAAAATGTAGCTGAAATTATGGACAAATTCCTTATTGAAACAGAAGACGATAAAGAATTTTTCAAAGACATGCTAAAACAATATGATTCAGAACTCATAGAAACTGAGGACGGAAAATCAATCATTCGTTTTAAAGATGAACAAGGTAGACCAATCTGTGATTACACATACGGTGTTGAAGATGGATGGACAGGAAGATATAAAACTGTTTACACATACGCAGAAGATGGAAGCTATAAAACTCAACACTATGAACAAGTATGTCCACACCGTCAACTTCCTGATGGCAGTACTGAACCTATGGGTTGGATGGATGACGCAGTGGCTTATGCTCCATTTTATTATGATTCGGATGGAAATCTTATTGAGAAACCAACAGATGCCGATAAGGACAAATTCCGAGTACCATTTGGCGCAAAAAGACCACTGTACGAACAACATGTTTAAACTTAAAAACTCTCGAAATTTCGAGAGTTTTTTAATTAATAATCATCTAGCAATTTTTAAACACCTTTTGTTTTATTAATCTTGTATTTAAAAAGGTGTGTTTATGAAAGTTTCTTTTTCTAATGTTAATCAAAATTATTCTCTAAATTTAAACAAAATTAAAAACAGCAATTCTTCAACAAATGTTTCCTTTAAGGGCAACGACAACAACGCACAAGCGCCATCGAGTGAATATTTTTCAGCTCAACTTCATCCCGCTTTTGCTTTGCAAGTTCAACTTTTAAACGATGGATACACAATTGAAGAAATTAAAAAAAGCGAAATTTTTAGCCATATTGATTTTTCAAAACCTAATTTTAGGGCAAGTAAAAATTTAGAAGATGTTTATGCTCTTAAAAAAGGTTACAGTCTATTAAAAGAAAAATTTGATTCGCCTGATGTTCAAAAACATGTTTCAGAAATGGCAAAACTCGAAGAAGAAGTAGCTTCAATTCTTGCAGGATTGGGACACGAAAAACTCCCAATGAAAACTTCTGCTAAAAAAATGATTTTATTTACCCTGCATTATGTAGATAGAAACAATGTTGATTTACTAGAAGAACTTTTAAACGATGAGAATTTTGACAACACACAAATTCATCACGCTCTAATGAAACTAGATAAAAATAAGCCATCAACATACGCTCTTGAAGCTTTGAAAATGGCTCAAGAATATGGATACGATAAAGAATTTAGTTTCGCTCTTTCAGTTATAATAAGCGAAGCAGACGAAACAAATATGCCAATAATTGAAAAAATGTTATCTGAACAAGAATTTTTATCTGAAAATTCAAAATTCGTTAGTGAAAAATTGATGTCATTTTTAAGATATTCGCATCCAGAAATTACTATTGAATATTTAACCAATGAAAATGTAACTTTAGAAGATGTTGATGAAATGTTTGATAATTTACCTCGTGAAGTTATAGAAGAAGATTGGTCAGATTGCGAAGATGATTTTCAAGATGAAGAAGATGAAGAAAATTAAGGTGCTAAAATAACCATTTCGCAATTTTTACAATCAAAACAAAGCGGATATTTAACTCCTTTTTCATCTACTAAAAACAACTCTTCTTTTGAATT
>JAZUSV010000182.1:0-5843 GCA_045606885.1 Candidatus Gastranaerophilales bacterium
CAAGCTGTCCTGCAATGGAAAAACTATCAAAAGAAGAATTTGCAAAACTTTATGAAACATGCGAGGAAATAGTTTAATGCGAGAAAAACTGTTAACAGTTAATGTTGTAACATATAATCACGCTAAATATATTGAAGAGTGTTTAGATTCTATATTAATGCAAGAAACAGATTTCGATTTTACTGTCAGAATTTTTGATGACGCCTCAACTGATGGAACTCAAGATATTTGCAGAAAATATAAAGAAAAATACCCAGATAAAATCGAACTATTTTTAGCTGAAAAAAACCTTGGACTAAACGAAAATGGAGTTTTAAATAATCCTCTTCGCTCGTATGAAAATATTGATACTCCCTATTATTTATATATCGAAGGAGACGATAAAAGATTAAACAAATTTGGTTTTCAAAAACAAGTTGACGCACTTGAAGCACATCCTGAATGCTCTTTTTGTGCAAGCAGAACTTGTAATGATTATAATATGCATGGATATCCTTCAATAGAACAAAAAATTTATAGTAAAGAATTTGTTGTTAATAATTATAAGTACTATTATTATGTGGCTCTTTTGAGCAGAATTGTTAGAACAAACTGCATTTCTTTTGATGAAAAATATCAAAACGCATATTTAGTTGATATATCACAAATGTTTGAATTATTAAAAAAAGGCTCAATGTATTTTATTGATGAAATTTTTGGGTATTATCGCTATACAGGCGAAGGTGCGGTGACAAAAATGAAGTTTTTTGACAGAGTTTTTCAAAACGCTTCGCAATTAAAAAAATATAACGATTATACAAATGATGAATTTTCAAATAATTTAGCGTTGATTTTTAATCAAGAAAATAATTGGTCATTTAGTAATATACTGAATGAAAAATGTAAAAAACATCCATTGCGAAGTGAAGAAAGCATATTTAAAAAAATAAAACATTACATTTTACCGCCAATTCTTATAGACTTTTTAAATCTTCCGAGAGATTTTTCAAGATTTTTAAAAAGACAAAAACTTGCCAAGAAAAATAAAAAACAAATCAAAAAAGGATAAACAATAATGTGTGTTAAACAGTTTAACCATGTAAAAATTTCAGGAATTTCTACTGTAGTTCCACAAAAAGAAATTAATATTTATGATGAAGTTCAATATTATGAAAATTCTGTTAAAAAAATCGACAGAATGAGAAAAATGGTTGGCTTTCACAAAAGAAGAGTCATTGACAAAACAACAACCGCCGCTGATTTAGCTTATGATGCAGCGCTAAATTTAATTGAAAATATGAAAATCGACAAAAATGAAATTGACGCTCTTATTTTTGTTGTTCAGCAACCGGATTACAGGACTCCATCTACTGCTTATTTTATCCATTCAAAATTGGGTTTATCTAAAGAATGCATAGCGACAGATATCAACCAAGGTTGCGTTGGTTGGGTTTATGGTTTGTATATGGTAAGCCAGATGATTGAATCAGGCGCTCATAAAAAAGTTTTATTGCTAAGTGCAGACACTCCAAGCGCTGATATTGATATTACAGATAGAAATTCTGCACCTTTATTTGGTGACGCTGGAAGTGCAACTTTGCTTGAATATACGCAAGAAGAAAATCCGACATATTATAACTTAGAAACGTTATCTGACGGCTTTGAAGCACTTATAACTCCGTTTAGCGCAAATCGTTTTAGAATAGATTACACAAAACAAGAAGATATTGATTTGTTGATAAAATTAAGTCAAGAAAAAGTTACCCTTCCATCAGGCAATGAAATGCCACTTTTAAATCCATATATGGATGGAATGGCGGTTTTTAATTTTACAATTAATGAAGTTCCAAAAAATATTAAAGCTATAATGAACCACACAAAACTTGAAACAAACGACATTCCTGTTTTGTGTTTACATCAAGCTAATAAACAAATTGTTCAAGCTGTAGCTCAAAGTGTAGGTTTTGAGCTTGAAAAGGCCCCATACACTGCCTTTGAAAATTATGGAAATAATACAATGTGCTCAATTCCAACAACTTTAGCAATGTTGGAAAAAGAAACATCAAAGAAAAATCTTTTGTGTTGTGGCTTTGGGAATGGTTTAGTTTGTGCTAGTGTGATTTTAAATTTAGAAAATACTTTCATAGATAAAATTAGAGATTTTAAAAAACCATCTTATGTTTTAACACGAGATGAATATATTAATTATTGGAAAAATAAAATGCAAGGAAAGGAAGAATAATGAACAAAGCAGATTTTTTAGTTGAATTAGAAGAAATTTTACAAAGAGAAGAAGCTTGTGCTGAAACTGACAATTTGAACGATTATGAAGAATGGGATTCTTTGTCAAAAATGTCTATTATGGCATATTATGATAAAAATTTCGGTGTTAAATTGTCATTGAAAGATTTTAAAGATTTAGTTACTGTTGCAGATTTAATTGCTTTAGCTGGAGACAAAATTCGCTAATCGTCATTGCGAGCAAAGCGAAGCAATCCAGAAGTAATGAACTGCCATGGTCTAGCACCTTCGCAGTGACGAAAATAAACTACAAAGGAAAACCTAATGATTAAATTCAACAAAGAACAAATTTACATAGTAACAGGAGCATCATCTGGTTTGGGTGAAGCAACTGCGCTATTGTTAAATGAACTTGGTGCAAGTGTTGTTGCAATTGCAAGAAATGTTGAACGTTTAAACAAGATGAAAAGCAATTGCAAACATCCTGAAAACATGTTTCTTGAAATTAAAGATTTAGCTCAAGATATTGAAGGTTTGCCAAAATATGTTAAAGAATTAAAAGAAAAATATGGTAAATTTTCAGGAATGGCATATTGCGCAGGAGTTACAGGGATTTTCCCTTTGCAAACGTTGGATTTTGAAAATGCAAAACGTGTTTTTGATGTGAATTATTTTGCACCAATATTTATGACAAAAGGTCTTATTGATAGAAGAAATAACATTGGGAAAGGAACTTCTCTTGTATATATTTCATCAATAGATGCAAAAATATGCACAAGAGGACAATCAATGTATTCAGGAACGAAAGCGGGCTTGGCTGCGTCTATAAAATCTGTTTCAAAAGAAGTTTCAACTCAAGGTATAAGAATGAATTGTGTTATGCCTTCTATGATAAAAACCCCAATGTCAACAGAAGAATTTTCAAGCCTTACAGGTGTTACAGAAGAAATGCAACAAAGTATTTATCCATTTGGTTGGGGTGAGCCTGAAGATGTTGCTAATATGATAGTTTATCTTCTATCCGACAAAGCAAAATTTATTTCAGGGCAAAATTACGTTATTGATTCAGGAGGAGCTCTATAACATGAAAAAAGTGTTTATAGTTGGCGGTGACGGATTTGCTCGTGAATGTTATATGAATTTAACAAGAATTGATGAATATAACAAAGAAGTTGTATTCGGAGGTTTTTTGGGTCATGGCGGATATGGGCATACTGTTGATTATAAAGAATATCAACACTTATACAAAGGCGAAGTTGCTGATTATAAAATTGAAGAAAATGATTATTTCATTATTGGCGCAGGCTATGGCGAGTTAAGAATTAAAATCTATAATGATTTAAAGGCTTTAGGTTGCAAGTTTTATACGCTCATTGGTAAAGGAGTTGAGCTTTCTAATTCTTTTAAATATGGAGAGGCAAATATTTTTACTCCGCCATTTTTATCTTCTGTTTCAATAAAAATTGGCAATGGAAATGTTTTTAACGGAAGCGTTGCTATGGGTCATGATGTAGAAATTGGGGATTTTAACTTTTTTGGTCCATCAACAAATATTCTTGGAAATGTAAAAATTGGTAATATGAATACAGTTGGAGTAAGTTCAATATTTTTGCCAAAATCAAAAATTGGAAATAATAATAAAATATCCCCAATGAGTGTAATATATAAAGGTTGCAAAGATAATTGTTATATGGCAGGAAATCCTGCAATAAAAATTGGAGAAGTAGAATAAAATGTCGCTATCAAGTTTTAAAAATGTAAAAATAAAAGGAATTGTTACTGTTCTTCCTGAAAATCATATCAATATTGATGATGAAATAGAATTTTATGAAAATAAAAAAATGCTTGAGCGCAACAAAAAAATTCTAGGTTTAGGAACAAGACATGTTGTAACAGACGGTGTAACTGCGACAACACTTTGCGAAGAAGCGGCAAGAATTTTAATTAAAGAGAAAAATATTGATATATCAGAAATTGATACACTGATAATGACATCAATTAATCACGATTACAACGGAAATTCCGATGCTTGTATTATTCAAGGAAATTTGGGTTTGAGTGAAGAATGTGCTTGTTTTGACACATCAGGACTTGGTTGCACAGATGTTGTATATGGTTTGTGGCTTGCTCATTCTTTGGTGCAATCTGGAGCGTCTAAAAAATGTTTATTTTTAGAAGGTTCAACAAGTTCATTGTTGTCTGACGTTGATAATAGAAATTCAAATATGCTTTTTGGAGACGCTGGCGTTGCAATACTTCTTGAAAGAACGCAAGACGAAGTTCCTTCATATTTCCATTTGCAAAGTTTTGGAAAAGATTGGAAAAAGATTGTAACTCCAGCTGGTGGTTTTAGATTTCCAATAAGAAAAGATATTATTGATATTAAATTGAAAGACGTTATGGGAAACCCTGTTCATCTTTGGGATTCAATTATGGATGGAACAGAAGTCTTTAAATTCGCAATTGCGACTGCGCCAAATTCAATCAATAAAGTTTTAGAGTATGCGCAAAAATCTTTTGACGATATTGATTTTTTTGCAATTCATCAAGCAAATGCGCAAATTGTTAGAACGGTTATTATGCACTCAGGTTTGCCAAGGGAAAAAGCGTCAAGTAAAACTTTCACAAAATATGGAAACTGCGGTGGAACTTCTGTTGCGCTGAATTTCTGCGATGAAATGATTGATAAAAAAGATTTTTCAGATATTTTGTTTGTTTCTTTTGGTGTTGGATTGTCTACCGCAAGCTGTATTTTGAAAATTTCAGCAGAAGAAAACCTTGGCGTACGTTTTTACACACCCGATGAAACCGTTGAAACTAGAGAACAGATGATTGCAAAATGGGTAAAATTTTGCGAAGGTAAAGAAGAAGCGTAAAAGATTTTGAAAGCCACTCATTTTGATAGTTCTTCGTATCTGTCAAATCACAAAATCAAAGATTTTGGATTTGCCGTAGACTCGAACTTTAGTTCGAGTCCGAATTTGTGTAATTTTGCAAAAAAACAGACGCAAGATTTGTCATATTTTTTGCAATAAAAAACTCCTCGAACCGTCCAAGAATCGAACTTTTTGTGCTGAATTATATGAGGTTATAAGACAAACATCAAACAAGTTCTTTGAGCAAATAAAGTTAATAAAATAAGTTAATTTTGATGGCAATTTTTATTTTTGAAATGTTTTTAAAAATATAAATATATAGTTATATTGAAAGGGATTTTTATGTCAATTCCAAAAATTTCACCAATAATGAGTCCTGTTAATCAAAAAAGAATTGTGCAAGGCAAACAGGTAAATAATGAAATTAAAACAGAACCAAACAATGTTAATAACTTCTCGAGTAGTGCAGCCGAAGCGCTAAAAGCACAAGTGCTATATAATAAATCCGAAAATGACGTATTTTATTTAGATGATAATTTATCAAAAAAAGAAATAATTTCAGCGTTAAAAAACAAAACCAAAATGGGTAGGTCGTTTTTTGGTTTTAAAAGCACGGTTGCTAATATAATTACAAAAGCTGAAGACACAAAGTTAGCAACTAAAAATTTTAATATATTAATGAATTTCGAAGATGGTAAATTAAATGCTAATGACATTACAGACATATTAATGGTTGCAACATCTATA
>JAZUSV010000183.1:0-5203 GCA_045606885.1 Candidatus Gastranaerophilales bacterium
AGCTAATAAAAAAGACAGGTTCAGACCTGTCTTTTTTATTTACATCCCTCTTCAAGCAACTTCTTTACTGCCTCAAGAAAGTTTTGAGTATGGTTTTTGGAATATCTTTGTCTAATTCCGGATTTTATTATAATATAAGTCATCGTATCGTGGATTAAGCTTTGCACCTTTACTGTTGGTGTTTTGGTATTTGTGTAAATTCCGCTTTCAATTGGCTTTTCAAATTTATCGCTTGTGTATTTAATTCCAAGAGCAAATCCACTGTGGTGTTTGTCTTTAAAAAGTTCAATCGTGTCATTTTCTGTAATTTTTTGCATAACAGGATGTTCGATGAATTTTTTATATCTATTAACAAGGTCGTCTGTGTAGCCAATAGGTGTATCTTTTGGCATTTTGGTATATAAATTATCGTGAACAATAAGTTTTGCTTTGAAAGATATATTATTCATCAATAAATTTTACTCCTGTCTTTGCCATTTCGTCGAGCGCTAATTGCGCATCCGTTTTAACTTCGCTTGCTATTGCGAGCATGATGTCTTCTCTGAAGTTTTCGTCATATTTTCCAAGTTGTGTCAATAAATACTCATATCGATAGTTAAAAGCATCAACTTCTTGTGGCAGAGCAAGATATTCTTCTGTATTTTCATTGGAAGAAATTTCATCTTTTAAGCCTGCTAATTCTGATTGCAACATGTGGTCTTTGATTGACCATTTTCGTTTGTCATCGCTAAAAAGTGAAAATTTAAGAGTTGAATTTTTATCTAATATTTTTTTAGGTTGATAATTTTTGGAATATTTGAAACGTTCTTCTAAATCTACCACATTTTCATATCCGTCTGCTTTCAAGTCGTCTTGAAGAGCTTTGATGTCTTTGTATAGTTCATTATATGAAGCGGCTAAAGTGTCCTTGCAGTCCTGCGTTGAGGCCATCAAATGCGCCTGAATAAAGTGTCTTAATTCGTGAGCTAATGTGGCTTTGATGTACACTTCTTTTTCTTTATCTGTCAGTTTAATTGCTTTTGTATTTTTGTAATTTTTGCCTATGAGAGTCATTGTTTGCTTAAGTTGACTTTTTGGCAAGGTAACAATTGAATTTTTGATTTCGCCATTTTTATCAACTAAAGCAACTAGGTAATAATCTTCTTTTAAATTTATAGTACTTATGCTAACCGTATTGTCGCAAAAACTGTATGCGGCCGCTGCGTTTAAACCTTCTTCTTCAAATTTTATTGTTGGTTTTTGAAGATTTAAATCTCTTGTTATTGGGTTTGTTTGTTTATGTTGTTCAATTACTTTTTTGTAGGTTTCATCGAAAATCGCTTGAATTTTTGCTTCATTCCACTGAACAGGTTTAACTTTGCCGCTGAATTGAAAAGTATCGCAACGTAAGTCATAGCTTTTCGCATTTGTTACCTTGGCTGCTTTAACAGGTTTTATGTTTATATGATTAAATAGCGGAGAAATGTTCATACATTCACAAAACACAGGAAGTTTAAAAATTGCTTAAAAATCTTATAAACCTGATTTGCTATCTAAATTAAATTGTTCAATTAATTTCATAAGTGAAATAATTTCTTGAAATAAAGTTCTAAAGGTTTCAAAGTCTGATTTTTTAAAATCATTACCCATAGCAAACATGTCTCTTCCTGTGTCGATAGCAATATATAGTTTGTTGTCCTTGAATGCGCCTCTGATGTAGTTTGAATTAAATGATAGCTTTATATTTTCTATTCTTTCAATTAATCCCGTTGTAAGCAGATACCTTGCTTCTATTTGGTCGGTTGAAAATACTTCATATTTTTCCATGAAATCTACTGATTCTAGTTCAATATTTTCATAAACTCCTCGGTTAATTTTAATTTTCTTAGAGTTAACAGACCTGTTTAAAAAGAAGGTATGTCCTTTGAAATTTTTGTTCATGTCTAGTTCGACAATAACGCCTTTAAAAGGGGCATAACGCATAGCTTTTATGATTGTAACAATAAGCAATATTATAAAAGACAGTATAAGCAAAGGTAATAGGGCAAAAAAGACAGTTATTGTTAGTATAAGAAAAAAAGGAAATAATGGAATAATAAAAATAAGCGCAAATGCAATGCAAAATATTGCGCCAGCGTTTAATAATGATGTGTTTATTTCACACATAGTGATAGATATATTTTTGTGTGTTAAAGTTATTGTGTCATCGAAAGATGCAAGTAAAAACGGATTGAAAATTTTCAGCGAGCGATATTGTTTTATTTTTTCCCAATAAGAACGTGTTTCATATTTCTGCCAAGTTGCATTAGAAGAAAAAAGACCTAAAAATTTTTTCATCAAAACTTCTTTTAATTTTATATCGTGCTCAGATGCACCTATTAGTATTATTTCGTTTTGACCGACTTTGTTGTTGCAAATCATAAATATTATTGAAATAAGGGTGGCAGGTATGGCTAAAGAAAGAAGAAAAGTTTTTATTCCTGATATAAATATAAAATCGGGTGTAAATCCAATTATAAAAATGGACAAAAAAGAAGTTAAAAAGATTTTCATAGCAAGAATGGTTGGTGCTTTTTCTTTTCTTTTCTTTTCATATTCTGCTAAACACGGTTTTATTTCTTGAAAATAAAGCCACTTGAAATCTTCGCCTATTTGTTCGTATGTTTTTTCTTCCATATATTTATCCTTGATGTCTTAATGATAGCATATTTTAGAATTTACACACAGAAATTTATATGGGCGACCCTTGAGGTCGCTTTGAGGCGCAGGCATAAAAAGCTCCTGAGAAAATCAAAGATTTTCACGTCGCCATCGTACAGCTCCAGCGAAAGCTCAACGCTTACGCTTGGGAGCTTCGGCTTACGCATAAAAAATTTGCCGCGTCTCGGAATCGAACCAAGGACACAGGGATTTTCAGTCCCTTGCTCTACCAACTGAGCTAACGCGGCAAATCTATTCAATTTTCAGTTTTTTTGCTTTTGTTAGCTCAGTTGGTGAATATATATTCGGTTTCGTGAACTCACCGTGGCTAACGCGGCAAACTTGCCAATTAATTATTAAATTTTCAGCTATTTAATCATAGCAAATCAAGCATTATAGTCAAGTGCTTAATTTTCAAGTAATATTTTTATTGCTTCACCGTCTCTATGCATTTCAATTGCACGTTTAGCATATTTCATATCCATGCGTTTTGTAATTAATTTATCAACCTCGATTTCGCCATTTGCAATTAATTCCAAAGCTTGTCTGAAATATTTCGGAGTATGATGAAACGAGCTAATTATTTTTACTTCATCATAGTGTAATCTTTTTGTATCAAGATTTACGCTGCTACCAGAGGCGCAACCGCCAAAGAAATGTACATATCCGCCTTTTCGAACTAAATTAAACATTTTTTCCCACATTTGCGGTAAACCAACGCATTCAATTGCAACGTCAAGTCCTCTGCCTTCTGTGGTGTGCGACATGATAATTTCTGTTGGGTCTTCAAATTTTGTTATATCAATTACAACATCAGCATGCGCAAAATCTTTAGCAAGTTTTAGTTTTAGCGGATTTCTTCCTAGAGCGATTACTTTTGCTCCTTTTAATTTTGCTAATAGTGCAAACATCAATCCAATAGGACCAATGCCCATAACACCTACCACATCCCCTTTTTTGATTGGGGTTTTAGCTATTCCATGCATCACGTTTGATAAAGGTTCGGCAAATGCTGCTTGTGCAAAAGTGATATTCGAAGGTATTATTAGCGTGTTTTTTTCTACAATTCTTTTAGGAATTACAATATATTGCGCATAAGCTCCGTTTAAAAGGTTTAAGTTTTCACACAATTCGTATTCTTCTTTTTTGCAATAAAAACATTCTCCACACGGAGCGGAATTAGCACAAACTACCCTGTCTCCAACTTTTACATTGGTTACATTTTCGTCAATACGTTCAACAATTCCTGAAAATTCATGCCCAAAACCGCTTGGAGTTTTTTTGATTAATACGGGGTGACCTCTTCGAAATGTTTTAACGTCTGTTCCGCAAGTAAGTGCAGCCTCAACTTTAACCAAAATTTCCCCTTCTTGTAATTCTGGGATTTTGGTTTCTTCATATCTTATGTCGTTTGGTGCGTAGTATCTTACTGCTTTCATTTTCATATTTCAATGTATGCCTTAAAAACGTTTCCTGCTAAACTATCATCAACCGCTTTAGCTAAATTGTCAAGCGAATAAAATGAACTTAATCCTTTAACATCTATAATTTTATTGTTAATTAATTGCGCAGATAGTTTGATATCGTCCATTGAAGGAGAATAGCTAGAGATAATAGATAATTCTCGGTAATAAATTTCATTGTTGGAAAAGCTTGATAAATCATTTTCAACAGAAGAAAATACAATAATTTTTCCACCGTCTATAACGTGTTCTAATGCTGTTTGGATTGCTTTTGAGTTACCAGCTGTTAAAAATACGGTATCATATTTTTTATTATTTTGATAACAAAAACCGTGTTGTGCGGCAAGTAGTGCTCTTTTTTCTGATATATCATACCCAAAAGCATCTACGCCAAATGCTCTTAATCCTTTTAACATCAAAAGACCAATAGAACCTAAACCGATTACAAGAGCGTTGTGTTTTGAATTATCTTTACCGTAATCAAAACCTGCGCGTCTAATTGCCCTTAAACAACATGAAAGTGGTTCCAGAAATGCTTTTTCGTCATTTGGTAAAAATTGATTCATGTGATAAACCGTGTATCTTAAATGGTTTTCGTCTACCTTGATATATTCACTAAAGCCGCAAGGAAAAATGTTCGAAGTTTTAAAAGTTTTGCACATTGAATAGGATTCGTTTTTGCAAAAATCACAATTAAAGCAAGGGTAATGGTGTCCAAGAGCTACAACATCGCCGACTTTGTAGTTTTTAACCTTGCAATTTATTTCTTCAATTACGCCAACAACTTCATGACCTAGTACAATATCGTTTTCATTTTCGCTTGTTGCATGTTTGATTTTTACAAGGTCTGAACCGCACAAACCGCAACCCAAAACTTTGATGATTGCACCTTTTGAAACTAAGATTGGTTTTGAGATATCAACTATTTCAATTTTGCCGTTAATTAATTTTGCACTTTTCATGATTTTTAAATTATACTATAAACTATGTTGGATGATGAAATAAAAAAGAATATCCAAAAATGTTCAAGATGTGCTTTATGTGTGCAAAATTGTCCTATA
>JAZUSV010000184.1:0-16144 GCA_045606885.1 Candidatus Gastranaerophilales bacterium
CTCGCATTTTTCTTGTGTTTTTGCTTCAAATCTAAGAGTGAATACAGGTTCTGTGTTACTTTGACGAATCAAGGCAAAACCATCTTCAAAAATTATTCTAAGCCCGTCAATTGTGATTATTTCTTTAATTTTTGAGCCAAACAATTCTTCATTTACCAAAGTTTCCAATCTTGTTAAAACATCTTTTTTAAATTCATTTGGACATTTTAATCTAACTTCGTCTGATAAATACACTTTATTGAAAGGCTCTAATAAATCTATTAATTTAAAATTAGGATTTTTCAATTTATTTTTTGCAACTATTTCAATTAAACGACATCCCGCATAAATTGCATCATCATACCCATAATATCTATCTTTAAAGAAAGTGTGACCTGACATTTCTCCAGCTAAAAGTGCCTTAACTTCTCTCATTTTAGCTTTAATATAACCATGACCTGTTTTTGTCATTACTGCGTTTCCACCAAGTTCTTCGATTGTGTCATACAAAACTTGAGAACATTTTACTTCCGAAACAACAGTTGGCTTTTCGCCATGGATTTTCAATGCTTCAATTAAATCTGTTGCATAAATTAAAAGTAATTTATCGCCAGAAATCACTTCGCCATTAGGTCCAATCGCCCCAATTCTATCTGAGTCACCATCAAAAGCTATACCGAAATCGGCGTTGCACTCTTTAACTTTAGCTCTAATTGCATCAAGCGTTTTAATATCAGAAGGATTTGGGTGATGATTTGGAAAATTACCATCTGGTTCTGAAAATAGTTCAATTACTTCGCAACCCAAATCGCGATATAATTGCGGAGCAACAATTCCGCCTGTAGCGTTTGCGCTGTCTACAACAACTTTAATTCCTTTACCAATTTTACCAAACATATCTGCAATTTTTGCTTGGTAATTTGAAATTATATCATATTCACGTTTGAAACCGTTTATAATTTGTCGATAACCTGTGCTTTTTTCGTGAATTTCAATTGTTAGTCTTTTAACTTCTTTAATTTGTTCTTCGCTTAAACTTTGACGATTGAATGTCATTTTTAAACCGTTGTATTCACTTGGGTTGTGAGAAGCAGTAACAATCAAAGCACCCATAACCTTTTTAGAATCAGTTATTTCTGAATCGATTTTTGCAAATTCACTAAAATATCCCAATGGAGTTGGCGCAAGTCCTAAGTCAATTACATTTGCCCCCATTGAAATAACCCCTTGAACGACCGCTCTTTTAAGTTCAGGCGAATGAACCCTTGCATCCATACAAACAGTGAACAAAAGTTCTCTAGGTTGAATATCTGGATTAGTTTTTTTAATTTCATTTAAAGCAAAAGCAACATAACCTTTAGCAGCGCAAAAGAAAACTTCTGAATTAACTTCTGATGGAAAAATGCCTCGAATATCGTTTTTTCCAAATGCTTTTGTATTTATTGTGTTATCCATATAATCTCCTTTTGCCCCAAATTTCTATACAATGATTATACTATAAAAATATAATTCTAGTAGCATTTTTAGGGCTTTGATTGTATAATTCAAGTATGGAAAACGAAATTAATATTACAAAAGAACAATTTGACAACTTACTCAAGCTTTCAAATATAGAAATCGCAGCAGATACGCAAGAAGATACAAATGAGCTTATTTCAAGAGCTTTAATTGCAATAGAACGTAAATTAAACTATTTTAACTCTCCGCTTAGTTTTTTCACTGCGGAAGTTACAAATGTTTTAATTGTTGACGATACTGAACTTTCAATTTTTCAACTGTCTGTAATGCTTGAAAAAATCGGTATGAATGTTTATGTTGCAAGAAATAAAGAAGAAGCCTATGCAGAATTCAAAAAGAAAAACTTTGATTTCTTAATTATGGACCTATATCTTCCTGATTATGCAGATGGTTTTGAATTAATTAAAGAAGCTAATCGTATTAAAAACGAAGAAAACAAAGACTTCAAAATTATCGCAATTTCAGGAACAGACAATCCTCAAATTATTCAAGAAGTATACAAATTAGAAATTGATGAATTTATTCCAAAATCACCACAGTGGCACGAACAGATATTAAAATTCATTTCTAATTCAACAAACAGAATTACAAGCGAAGAATTTACAAGATTTTATATCAACGACACAATTTGCTCTTTGACATTGTACAAAGTAAACAACGAAAAGTATGTTGATAAAATCATCAAAGAAGTTAACGCAAATGTTTTAACAGGAAAACACAACATCATCTTTAACATGGAGCATATTAAAATTTTCACCGATACTTATGCTAATTTATTTTCTGAAGCATACAAAACAATTAGCTCTAAAGAAGGTATGTTCATTTTAATTAAACCTTGCGAAGATGTTTTAAAAGCATTAGAATACGTATTTTTATCTGACACAATTCAAGTTTTCAATACAGTTGAAGAAGCTGTTGAATATATCGAAATGAACAATTTCGCATTTTAAACCCAAGTGTGTGAAGCCGTTTAAAAAACGGCAAATCGCAGAGATTTGGCGTTTTTAGGCGTAACCGCTCTATTGCGACGTAGGATAATTGAGGTTGCGAGGCGACTTAGCCGAGCTAAGCCGAAATACCCACAGGAGCAAAGCGCAAGCCAGAGTGAAGCACCAAAGCAACAAGCGTTGAGCTTGGTGCGACGTGCGAGAACCGTTCTATTGCGACGTAGGATAATTGAGCGAATTTGCAGACTAAGCACCAAAGCGTACTTAACACATGCAATGTTAAAAAAAATATTCAAATTTAAACAAACAAGGCAATTTTTAACCTTCAGTTGTTTTGTATGATTTGTACAAAATTAAAAAGGTTGCCTTTTATGAAAATTTCTTCTATTTCAAGTTTTTCTCCATCAAAAAATAATCAAAAAATAAACAACTCTTCTCTAAAGCATAATTATCAATTACAAAAAGACACGGTTTCCTTTGCTTCAAAAAGCATTATTACAAACTCTTTTGGAGAAAACATAAAAGAAGCTACGAATTTTGGAAAACAAGTATTCAACAAACTTTCTCGTGGCGCACAACAAGAAGAATTATCAAGCTTAATTCATCAAGAATATCCTGAAGTTGAAGTAAAACCAATGAAAGAGCTTGATATTGAAGACAAAGACTTATATTTTGCATATTATACTCATAAAATCAACCCTGATTACACTCCAAAAATTCCTCAACTTTTTGTAGATATTAAAGGCTCAAACAATGCAACAGCGAATATGATTAGCGCTTGCGAAACAGCCCATGAGTACACACATTTAATTCAAAGCTATAGTGCTAGAACTTTTAAAGAATATGAAGCTATATCAAAAGGCGACATTGAATATCTAGAAGTTGTATCAGGCTTTGGAGACAGCATTTTTAAATATTTTGATACAAAAGAACAAGCAGATATGGTAAAAGGTGTTTTTGGTATGCAAGATTTGGTTAATTTGCAAATGTATCAAAAATTTGTACCGAGAAAATGTGACGTGACTAAAAATATGTTAATAACTAAGTCTAGCTATGCAAACGAAAAAGAATTTCGCTCCAGCGTGAATTCAACATACGATTATTGTTTTGATTTAATGAGTCGAGAACTCTTATCAATGCCTGATACTCAAGTACTTCCTCGCTTAAAAGAAAAATATAAAGAAATTGTTTTATCAGGTGGGCTAGATAAATTAAAACAAGATGTTAGAAAATATATAGCAATTTCAGCAAGAAACGAAAAAGAAGCGTATGCAACAGAATCTCAACTTGCAAGAACAATATTAAAAACAACAGACAGCCTAAACATAGACGGTTTCCCGCTATATTATCAAATGCTTGAAAATGCACTTAAATTGAGCTAATTGTTGTTTTAAGCTCTAAAACATTAAAAGAATAATTGTTTTCATTTTTCACAAATTCGATTAATTTTGTTTCGTCTTTTTGAGTTGTGATAAAAGTAGATATATTCATCTCTTGAGCTTTTTGGATAAGCTTTTTGATATCTTCTTTTGTATATTTATGATGGTCTTCAAAAACAACAGGAGTAATTTCATAAAAATCTTTTGCAAAATCAAAAAACTGCTCAGGCTGTCCAATTGCGCAAAAAGCAATTGCAGGTTCTTTATTTGGAGCTACTTCTTGCTTTGTTAGCATATTATAAATCCTATTTGGAGTCATTTTTGAAACCTTGATTGGCAAATTAAAAGATTTTTTTGCCCATTCTATTGCTTCATCAAACTTTGTGTCACCTTTATCAACAAGAATAATTTCATTTGCTCTTTTAATTTGTTTTATTGGCTCTCTTAAAGGTCCTCTTGGCAAAAGATGATTATTTCCAAAACGCATTTTTGAGTCAATTACAAGAATTGTATTGTCTTTTTGAATTTTACGATTTGAAAAACCGTCATCTAAAATTATTATTTCAATTCCAAACTGTTTAATTGCAACATCTGCCGCTTTTTTTCTATTAGCACAAGTAATTACAACAACATTTGAATTAACTTTTTTTGCACTTTGAAAGGGCTCATCGCCACACAAAGTACCGTCTGAAAATTTCAATCCATCAAAATCTTTTATAACAACAGGATTTTTATTTGAAATTTTAGTGCCATATCCCCTTGAAATTATTGCAACTTTTTTGTCTAAGAAGCTGTTTGCTAATTCAATTACAATGGGGGTTTTACCCACACCACCTGTTGTTAAATTACCAACACAAATTACATAAGCGTCAACTTTTTGCTCTTTTAAAAGTTTTATCTCATACAAAAAATTTTTGATGTTTATTATAGAGCTATAGCCAAATTCTGCAAAAGCTAAAACACTATCCAGAAGGAAATTTGGCTTTCTTCTGGAATAGTGAATTTCTTGAAAATTTGTTTTTAAATTTTTAAACATAGCAATTAAAACATCAATCTAAACAATAAGAATCGTTTGTTTAATTTTTCAGAGAATTTTTTAACATTTTTAGTTATCACTAAAACATCTTTTACAGTATCTTTTAGTTTTAGCTTTTCTTTATCTTCAAGTTTATTATAATCATCCATAACTTTAGCTATGTTTGTTGTAATTGAAGAAAGATTTGTAACTGTCGAAGTGATATCTTCTTTCAATTTTTCATCTTTTGTATATTCGTTAACGTAAGCAGAAATGTCTGCTAAATTTCTTGAAGTTTCGTCAATGTTTGCCATAATTGCACTTGTTTGCTCGTCTTCAAGAAGTTTATTTATGTTTTCGGACATTTTGCCAACAGATTTAATGCTTGAAACAACATCATTTTTCAAAGTTTCATCTGAAATTAACTCATTCAAGTTAGAAGATAGGGTATTTAAACTTTTAATTAAATCTTGTGATTGGTTTGTCAATTCTTCTAGTTCTTTTTTACTTGAATCAATTAACAATGCTGCCTTATCAAGAGTTGTGTTGGCACTTTGAGTTAACAAACTAATATTTTGAACTGAGGTTTTAATTCCACCAATAAACTCATCAGATAAAATTTCTGTAATTTTATCATTTGTTTCAAGCATTGCATGAGTAGCACGGAAACCTAAATCCATAAAATCAGAAAGCCTCATTGGCTCAACAACAGTATATTTTAAATCTTTTTTTGGTGTTTGAAGAATTTCTCCATCCAACAAATAAAACATTATTTTGCCATTTTGCAATTTCATTCCAAGAGAATTTTTATCCAAAATTAAACCTGGTAAATTAATTGTATATCCAAGTTTTAGTACATTTTTTGTATCCATTTTTTGTCTTAGCTCAATAGGAATTTGTGATTTTTTAACAACTTCTGCTTCAACAATTTTACCAATTTGAACGACCCCTTGAGAAAGCTCCATATAAATTGGCTGGTCTTTTTCAATTGAAGTTGTTGATTTACTTGTTTCACTATAAATATATTCATTTTTAGGAGGAGTTACCTCTAAAAATTGTTCACCAATAATGCCTGATTGTTGAATTGAAATCATAGAAGCAAGAGGTACTTTAACTCCTTTTTCAGTAATTACAAAACGAAGTTTAACATAGCTATCTTTTCCTTGAATAACAGGTGTAATTTCTTCAACTTGTCCAATTCTAAGACCCATCATTTGAACAGCAGAACCTGCACGCATTCCGTTAACATCTTTGAATGCGATATCAATTCTTTCACCACCAGACAAGCTTCTTCCTTTAACCCAAAGAACTGTAAAAATTAATATAGAAATTGCAGTCAAAGTTAATATGCCGACCTTTAGTGCAGAAGAATATTTTTTCTTTTTATTCATTTTTTATTCCTTTTTAATTAATTTCTACCTTGTTGCTATATTCATCGGACCTTGAATAGAAGCAGAAACAAATTGTTTTGCATATTCATTATTTCCATATAGAAGCTCTTGAACGCTTCCTGAAAATACGATATTTCCTTGATATAGCATTATAACATAATCTACAGCCCTTTTAATTGTTGATAATTGGTGAGTTACAACAATACATGCTGCGTTTAATTCTTTTTTAAGATGAACAATATAATCTTCAATCATAGTTGAAGTCACAGGGTCTAACCCCGCCGTTGGTTCATCATATAAAATTATATTTGGGTTAGTGACAATCGCACGAGCAAAGCCAACTCTTTTTTGCATACCGCCTGATAGTTCAGATGGAAATTTATCTTCAATTCCTTCCAAACCAACCATTTTAAGCTTTTCACAAACCATTTTAGAAATTTCTTCGTTTGAATATTTTCCTCGAAACTCTTTTCTTTCAACCAAAGGAAAAGCGATGTTGTCATAAACATTTAAAAAATCAAACAAAGCGCTATATTGAAAAGCCATAGCAATTTCTGAATTAGGCGGAACAATGATTTCGCCACTATCTTCATATAAAATTCCTGCGATAATTTTTAATAAAGTCGACTTGCCACTTCCAGAAAAACCAACAACGCCAAGAGTTTGTCCATTTTCAACCCTGAAAGAAATATCGTTTAAAACTTTTCTATTATCAAATATTTTTGTAAGATTTTTAACTTCTAATGACATAATTGACCTTTATAGATAAAATACTGCCGCAAATATAAAGTCCCACATTGCAATTGCCAAAAACGACCAAACAACCGCTTTTGTTGTAGCCAAACCAACTTCTTTAGCCCCGCCTCTTGTTGCATAGCCACAAGAACAACTAACCAAAGCAATTGTACCGCCAAACACCGAACTTTTTAATATTGCTATAAAAATATCTCTGACATATAAACCATGCCACATTGAAGTAACATAGTTCAATAAACTCAAATCAGCACACCAATGAGAAATAAGACCTGCGCAAATTAAGCCAAAAACAGCTGACACAACAAAAACAACAGGCATAAATAAAACGCCTGCTAAAAACCTTGGAACTATTAAATATTCAACAGGGTCAACTCTTAAAACTTTCATTGCGCTAATTTGTTCTGTAACAGACATTGAAGCAATTTCAGAAGCAAAAGATGAACCAACCATTGAAATTATCGCAAAACCGCTCATAACAACAGCAAGCTCTCGAACCATAACTAAAGCGGACAACATGCCTGTATAGTCTGCTCCACCTTGCTTAGCAAGCTCCGGTGCTAATTGCATTGCAATGATTGTCGCAGTCATTCCGACAATTGTAAGGCTTATTGGCAAGCTATCGTACGCAAATCTTTTTGATTGTTCAATTGTTTCAGAAAAATTAACTTTAAGACGCAACAAGTGTGCTAAAACACGAGAAAAATCACACCCTATATTTCCTAGCGTGATTAAAAAACAACGTATTTCCTTCCAAAGCAACACAAATGCTTGGTAGGTGAGTGTTTTATTTAGTTCGAACATACTTCTATTTTATATTAAAATCTATTTTTGAAGTACGTTAACATCAATATTTAGCCCATTTGGACGACAAAATAGCACAAAAAAACACCCCTAAATAAAGGGGTGTTTTTTAATTAATCTAAGCTAATAAATTTAGCCTTATCAACACCATCAATTTTTGCGATTTTTTCTAATGTTACACCTTCAACAGAGCTATCAACGTTAATTACCATAACGTTTTTATCTGTTTCAATGTTATTTTGTGCAACTTGCATGCCCGAAATATTGATATTGTCTGCACCAAGAACACTTGCAACTTGAGCAACCATGTTTGGTTTGTTAATGTGTGGAACAAACAACATATACTTTTTAGGCTCAATGCTTGCAAAGTAATTGTTAATTTGAATAATTCTCTTAATTCCTTTTGCAATCAATGCACCTTTGACAATTGTTTCATTTTCTGATGTTTTAATTTTTACGCAAATTGCGTTAACTTCTTCATTTGTTTTTGAAGTCTTAACTTCAATTCCTCTTTGTTTTGCAATAATAGGAGCGTTGACGTAATTAACATCAACCATATTTGCACTCAATACACCTTTCAAAATTGCAATTTCAAGAGGTGAAACATCCAATGTTGAAAGTTTTCCACTAACAGAAACATCAAGCTCTTTTATTGCACCAATTGATAATTGAGAAGCAATTTGAGCAATATTTTCAGCAAGCCCCATGTATTCTTTAACTGCTTCAAGCTTTTGTGGTTTTAACGCTGGAATATTAACTGCACTTGTTGCATTTCTTCCTGATAAAACTTCAACTACTTGATTAGCTACATCAAGTGCAACATTGATTTGAGCTTCGTCTGTACTAGCTCCTAGGTGAGGAGTTAAAATTGCAGATTTTCCAAGATTAATCAAAGGAGATTTATCCACATTTTTTTCATCTTCATAAACATCAATTGCACATTGCGCAACTTGACCTGCTTCAACTGCTTTAGCCAACGCTACTTCATCAATAATTCCGCCACGAGCACAATTGATTATTCTAACACCTTTTTTCATACGATTTAGAGTATTTGTGTTGATTAATCCTGCAGTTTCTTTTGTTTTTGGAGTATGAATTGTTAAATAATCAAATAATCCCCAAAAATCGTCTAGGTGTTCAACATAAGTTGCACCCATTTTTTCAACAATTTCTTTATTTGCGTATGGGTCAAACACAACAACTTTCATGCCAAGAGCCATTGCAACATTTGCTACATGTGCGCCAATTTTTCCTAATCCAATTACACCAAGAGTTTTGTTATACACTTCAACCCCTGTAAATTTAGAGCGCTCCCACAAACCTTGTTTTACTGAAGCATCAGCAAGAGGTATATTTCTGCTCATAGCCATCATCATTGCAATTGTATGTTCTGCTGCGGCGTGAGTATTACCATCAGGAGAATTAACAACAATGATACCTTTTTGAGTAGCAGCAGGAATGTCAATATTATCCACCCCAACACCAGCTCTACCAATAATTTTAAGATTTTTTCCAGCTTCAATAATTTTAGCTGTCACTTTTGTTTGCGAACGAACCAACAAAGCATCATATTCGCCTATGATTTCACATAGCTTATCTTCATCCATTGTTGGAAGATTATCAACTTCAGCTACACGTTGCACAATTTTCACGGCTAAATCATTGATTTTATCCGTTATTAATACTTTTGCCATTATTTCTCCTCTTTGTTTTACTATCCTTTTGGTAAATACGCTTGCGAATATCTATAAGCTTGAACAAAGCCTGCCGACTCATACATTTTAACGGCACTTTGCAAATTCAAATCTAAGCTTGCATTCAATTCGTTCAATTCAATTATACCGCCTTGATGTAATTTAACAACATCTAAAACAGCAGCCTTAACAAGCGATTTTGATAATTTTTGACCACGGTGTTCTGGAACTATTCCAATTAACGGCAAGTTCGCAATTCCATCCCCTGTAACATTAGTTAAGCAGAAACCAACAAGTTTGTTTTCGTATAATAATATTTTACTAGCTTGTGGTAAAAATCTTCCGTAAACTGATGTTGTAATTTTGTTAGTAATGTCTCGGCAACCGTCAATTGATGCAAATCTAACATCAAAATTAACATCGGTTGAGTCCTCAAATGCGCTATAAATTACTCCTGATAATTCTTCAAAATAAATATCTCTATATGGTGTTAATTTATAGCCAATTGGCAATTCCATAAAATTAAATTGAGATAGTTCTTTAATTTGTTGTTTATTTTTAATATCAAATACAACAACTCCTGTATCGATAAAGTTAAAGCCAAATTCGGCAACTTCTTTTTTAAAGCTTTCTTGAACCCCAAGCATAGCATAACTAACAGTGGCATGCTTTCTGTGGTTTCTTGTTTGTTCCATAAATTTTTCAAACAAACATCTTCTTTTTTCGTTAATATCTTCTGTTCCAAGGCAGTGGATAATAAACAATTCAACAACATCTGTTTGAACTGTTGTATAAGCCAAAAAGCCTGTAGGAATTGAATCTTCAAGCAAGATTATACAAGAAATTAAACCTTTATTAAACGAGTCAATAAAATCGTCATATACTAATGGGTCAATTTCAAATTTGTAGTCTGTTCTGGCTTTAAGGCGAAAATCATTATATGCGCCTTGGAATACTCTAAAATATTTTTCTTCTAAAATAGCGATTTCATACATAAAAGCAATACTTCCTTGATTTTTGATAATTGTACCATGGAGGATATTTGATTTTCAAATTTTATGTGTAGGTTTGTTAAGATAAACTAAAGCCACTTATTTTAAAAATCTTTATGTATTCTTAATAACCTTCTGCACCTAAATATGCTATTATTAATCTACAAGGAAGTATGAATGAGGAGAAAAAAATGAGAATTCCTATTATTAATTCAAAACGACAATACGAAACAATTGCTCAAAAAGCTGAAGCTGCAGTATTAGAAGTTATGAGAAGTGGTTCATATATTTTGGGCAACAACAATAAAGAATTTGAAGCTGAAATGTGTAACTATTTAGATTGCAAACACACAGTTGCACTAAACTCAGGAACAGACGCTCTTCATTTAGCTTTAAGAGCACTTGATATAGGCGAAGGCGACGAAGTAATTTCAACAGCGTTCACTTTTGTTGCAACTTCAGAATCAATTGGCATTGTTGGTGCTAAACCTGTTTTTGTTGACATCGACCCAGATACATTTAATATCGACCCAGCAAAGATTGAAGCTGCAATTACACCAAAAACAAAAGCAATTATCCCTGTTCATTTATATGGTCAACCTTGTGATATGGATCCAATAATGGATATTGCAAAACGTCACAACCTTTTTGTAATTGAAGATGCTTGCCAAGCAATTGGCGCTGAATACAAAGGCAAAAAAGTTGGCACCATTGGTGATGTTGGTTGCTTTAGCTTCTACCCAACTAAAAACCTTGGAACAATGGGTGATGGCGGTTTGTTGTCTACCAATTCTCAATATATTAAAGATAGAGTAATTGCCCTTAGAAACCATGGTGGCGCAATTAGATATCATCATGATGAAATCGGTGTAAATTCAAGACTTGACGAAATCCAAGCAGCGATTTTAAGAGTAAAACTTCCATACATCGACAAATGGAACAGCGCAAGAAGAGAGCATGCAAAACTTTACAACGAATTATTTGCATCTTGTTCTTTAATTGAAACTCCAAAAGAATTGGACGCAACATATTGCGTATATCACCAATACACAGTTAAAGTTCCAAACCGTGACGAAGTTCACAAAATGTTGGCGCAAGAAGGTATTGGCGCAATGATATACTACCCAATTCCATTACATCTTCAAAAAGTTCACGAAAAATATAACTTTAAAGAAGGTATGCTTCCAATTACAGAAGACAATACCAAACTTGTTCTTTCTCTTCCAATGTTTGCTGAAATCACAGAAGAAGAACAAAAAGAAGTTGCTCGTGTATTAATTGAAGCAGTTGAAAAAACAACAGCAACCGTATAATAAAATATACTAAACTTTAAAGAGACCCTTTTGGGTCTCTTTTTTAATTCTTATTAAAATACGTTGCCATTTTTTTAAACATATCAACTTTTAAATCAAAATCTGTTTTAACATCAGACAAATTTGTATGCTTTTTAAGAAATTCTGTTTCAGCTTGATATGCACTAGCCTCTGCTCGACTTCTTGTCGCAATATAGTGGTTAACAAAATCCCAATCAACGCTGTAGCCATATCTACTTTTCATATCTTCCATAAAATCTTCTAAAACAGCATCAACATCTGAACCTTTTTCCAAAATGAATTTCATATCAATAGTGTCATCTTTTTTAACTTTTAATGGAAAATTAGATTTTGTTTTAAGAGCAGTTTGATAAATATCCGTCATAACAGCTTCAAGATAGCCATATATACCAGATGAAACTTCAAGTGTATATTGTATCCCTTTCGCTCCAACCCTATCTTTAATATATTTTTCAATTAATTTTGTAACACTTTGAGAAGCAAGATTTTCTTCGCTTAAAACATGGGTAAACTCATGGATTAATCTTGCTGCAAGAAGTAATTTGTCTTTTTTAAAATTCCACTTTGGAAAATTTGCACTAACTTCTTGAGGAAAAGTAATTATACCCAAGGTGTCTTCTTTCTTACCAGAAGGCAAAAGCCAATAAGATTGCTTAGTTTGAGCAGTTATTGGAGCATTGAATTGATTATACATGGGTGTTGTTTGTTTAAAAGTAGTTTTAGGGCTAAATTGTTGTATTATTTCTTCAATTTCCCTTTCGCTATAGGTTTTATTTCTTAAAATGCAATCCTCAACATCAAAAATCATGCATTTTTGCATATTTTTAAATTCTTGAACACCGCTAAAACTTATATTAGGTTTTGATGAAAATTTTAACTCATCAGGCACTGTTTGCGCTAAATCATTTTTTTTAAAGCTAACTGAAGACTTTACACTAGCAAAAATCGGATTAATTCTCATTTATCTCTCCTTGTATTTATCTAGTTAAAACCTAAAAATTTGTTTTTTTGCTAAAAATAAAAGTTGCGTATAGTGCAACTTTTATTCGTTATCTTTCTTTTTTATTAATTTTGAAACAGTGTTTAAAACTATCAAAACACCAATCAAACAAAGAGCGGTTATAATAAATTTACTTCTTGTTGTTACTGCAAAAATCGCAACTAACGCACACACCATTGAAAAAGTTGCAAGAAGTAATACCAATCTATCTTGAGAATAACCAGCATGTAATAATTTATGGTGAATGTGTTCACTATCAGCTACAAAAGGACTTGTACCTTTTAACATTCTTCTTGTTGATGAAAAAGCAACATCCATCAAAGGCACTGCCAAAATTAAAATTGGAAGATACATAGTCATTGTTACAGAAGGCTTTACAATTCCCGTAATAGAAAGTGTTGCAAGCAAAAAGCCCGCATATAGTGCACCTGAATCTCCCATAAAAATCTTAGCCGGATTGTAATTGAAGGTCAAAAATGCACACATTGCGCCCATTAAAATAAAAGCTATAAGCGCAGTAATTGGAAGTGCAGGAGCTAAAACCAAAGAGACTAAACCAATAGCAAGAGCTGAAATGCTCACGATTGAGCCAGCCAAACCATCAACGCCATCAATAAAATTAACTGCGTTTGTAATTCCAACTATCCACAATAAAGTTATCGGATAGCTCATCAAGCCAAGAGAAATGCTGTCTCCAAAAGGGTTATATAGCACTTCTATTCGAACTCCCAACAAGATTACAATTGAAGCTATAGCAATTTGTATAAATAATTTAAATTTTGCATTCAATCCGTAAATATCATCAACAAGTCCCATTAAAAACATCAAAGAACCGCCAACAATAATTGCGCTTAGCCCTTGTCCTTTTGGGTAATAACTTAAAAACACCAAAAAAACAAAAGTCAGCATTACAGAAAGCCAAATTGCAACCCCGCCAAGACGAGAAATTGCACCATGGTGTATTTTTCTTTCATTTGGAACGTCAATTAAATTTTTCTTTTTTGAGTAATATATAACCAGAGGAACTATAAAAATTCCCAACAAAAAAGCAATAATTGTGCCCAATACATGTGCTTGAGATAGTTTAATCATATTTTACATATCCCCATATAGTGGAAATTCTTTGCACAATTCAAGACTTTGCGCTCTTAAGTTTTCAACTGTATCACGTTCTAATATAGCGTCAGCTATAATTTTAGCAATTTTTTTCATTTCAGGTGTTTTCATACCACGAGTAGTTGTTGCAGCGGTACCAATTCTAACGCCTGAAGTTACAAATGGACTTTGTGGGTCATTTGGAACAGTGTTTTTATTGGCTGTTATTCCAACTTCTTCAAGCAAATTCGCAATATCTTTTCCTGTTTTATTCAATCTTCTTAAATCTATTGTCATTACGTGATTTTCAGATTTGCCACCAACGATATCTATGCCGTTTGCAATTAGTTCTGAAGCTAAATATTTTGAATTTTCAACAACTTGAGTAGCGTATTCCTTAAAAGCTGGTTGTTGAGCTTCCAATAATGCTACGGCTTTTCCTGCAATAATGTGTTCTAGTGGTCCACCTTGAAGCCCAGGGAACACTGCTTTATCAATTCCAAGTGCGTGTTCTTCTTTACACATAATGATACCACCACGTGGACCTCTTAGCGTTTTATGCGTTGTTGTTGTAACAAAATCAGCATAAGGAACAGGGCTTGGATGAACTCCTGCCGCAACTAAAGCAGCAATATGGGCAATATCAACCATCAAATATGCACCAATTTCCTTAGCGATTTTGTGAAATCTTTCAAAATCAATAATTCTTGAATAATTTGAAGCACCAGCAATAATCATTTTTGGTTTGTGTTCACGAGCTTTTTTCTCAACGTCTTCGTAATCAATTACACCATTTTCGTCAACACCGTATGAAACAACGTTATAATTGATACCAGAAAAATTAACAGGTGAACCATGAGACAAATGACCACCATTGGATAAATCCATGCCCATAACAGTATCACCGATGTTTAGCGCATACATAAATACTGCCATATTGGCTTGTGCGCCACTGTGCGGTTGCACATTAGCATGGTCGCAACCAAAAAGTTCGCAACATCTTTTTTGTGCCAATTCTTCAATTTTATCTACGTTTTCACAACCATTATAAAATCTTTTATATGGCTTTCCTTCAGCATATTTATTAGTTAAAACACTTCCGCATGCTGCCATTACTGCTTGAGAAGTAAAATTTTCAGAAGCAATAAGTTCGATTGTGTTTTGCTGTCTTTTAAGCTCTAGCGCAATATATTCTGCCACTTGCGGGTCAGTGTTTCTTATGATATCAAGTTCCATTTTACTCCTCCAACAATATATTATTGTTTTAATTTTACATCAAAAAAGTTTTTATGGCTAAATTAAAACTTCACAAAAAGTTTTAATCTTCCATCATCACCTCTAAAATTAATCCAGCCTGTTTTTAATTGATTTTGAAAATCGTTAACTTTAACTAATATCCAATTTCCACGAACAAGCCAGGGGGTGATAGCTTTTGGCATTTCAATAGAACCAATTGTGTTTGTTTGCTTAATTGGCGCACCATAAATCATTTTGTCATTTTTTTGAAGGTCTTTAAAAAGGTATAATCCGTATTTTTTCCCAAAGATATTGAAAAAGTCAGACCAACCATAAAATTTATTTTTTCCTTCTTCTACCCAACCGCAAACAGGTCTATCTGATTGATTAAAACACACTAAACTCCAACCTTGAGTGTAATCTAAAGTAGTTAAAAAAGCTATTTTTTTAGATTTTGAATAAGCAGAAAAAACTTCATCTATTTCACATCTATCTTTATTTTTTTCGCAAGTTGTAACTTCTTCTTTAAAATTAAAATGTAAAGTTTCTAAAATCTCGCCTTCGAGTTTTGCTTCCCTTCTCATAACCAAAGGACTTGAAACCTGAGTATAACCTATCCCACATCTTCTTAGGGAATGAATATAATACGGCATAACATCAGCTTTTGCCACTAAATATAAATTCAAAAATATAAAAAATGCTATTAAAAATTTTTTCATACTTATAATTCTAGCCATTTTTTGAAAAAATTAACTCCTGCAATTGAACTTTTTTCAGGATGAAATTGAACGGCTGTTAAATTGTCTTTTTGAATTGATGAGCAAAATTCAATTTCATAGTCTGTATAAGAAGAAACGATATTTTTATCTTTTGGTTCAACATAATATGAATTTACAAAATAAAAATAATCATCTGACAAAAAAGAATTATTCTCCGTTGTCGAAATTTTATTCCAACCAATTTGCGGGACCTTCCCTTGAATGAATTTTTTGACAAGTCGGAGGCCA
>JAZUSV010000185.1:0-4154 GCA_045606885.1 Candidatus Gastranaerophilales bacterium
TCATAGCATTTGCAACTTTTTTAAAGCCTGCAATGTTTGCAGCAGCAACATAATTAATTCCTAAATCATATTGTTTTGATGTATTTTGACAAGCAGCAAATATATTAACCATTATTTGATGCAATTTATTATCTACTTCTTCAAAAGACCAAGAATAACGCATTGAATTTTGACTCATTTCAAGTGCGCTAGTCGCAACACCACCAGCATTTGCAGCCTTAGCAGGAGCTAAAAGAACTTTGTTTTCAATTAAATAATCAATTGCTTCAATTGTAGTTGGCATATTTGCACCTTCGCCCACAGCAATTACACCATTTTCAACTAAAATTTTCGCTGTTTCTAAATTAATATCATTTTGTGTAGCACAAGGCAACACAACTTCAGCCTTGATTGTGTAAACTGCAGGAGTTTCACCTTCAATGTTTTCAATATATTTTGAATTTGGATATTTAACTTGATATTCTTTAATTCTTTTTCTTTCAACTTCTTTAATTCTTTTAATTTCATCTAAATCAATACCATTTTCATCATAGATACATCCGTTTGAATCGGACATAGCCACAACTTTTGCACCAAATTCCATAGCTTTTTGAGCAGCATAAATTGCAACATTACCAGAACCAGAAATTGTTGTAATTTTACCATTCAACTCTAAATTATTAGCGTTAAGCATTTCATTGATGAAATAAATTAAACCAAATCCTGTTGCTTCTTTTCTAGCTAAAGAACCGCCGTAATCAAGTCCTCTTCCTGTTAAAACACCAGCTTCGTATACATTTTTGATTTTTCTATATTGACCAAATAAATAACCAACTTCACGAGCACCAACACCAATATCTCCAGCTGGTACGTCTAAATTATGACTAATATGACGTTGTAATTCATTCATAAAGCTTTGACAAAAACGCATAATTTCGTTATCTGATTTACCTTTTGGATCAAAATCAGAACCACCTTTTCCGCCGCCAATAGGAAGACCTGTTAAGCTATTTTTAAAAGTTTGTTCAAAAGCTAAAAATTTCATAATGCTTTGATTTACACTTGGATGAAATCTCAAACCGCCCTTGAAAGGTCCAATAGCACCATTAAACTGAACTCTATATCCACGGTTTACTTGAACTTTACCATTATCATCAACCCAAGGAACTCGGAATGTAATTATTCTTTCAGGTTCAACAATTCGCTCTAATAAAGCTTGAGCTTCATGCTCAGAATTGATAACAGGCGCAATACTTTTAATAACCTCTTTAACTGCTTGAACAAATTCAGGCTCAGTTGCATTTTTTTCGCAAACATCATTTAATACTTTTTCAATATAGTTGCTCATTTACTTCGACTCCTATTTTTTACGAAAAAATTATATCAAAATAGCACCTGTAGCGCAATTTCTTAATAAAATTTTTATATCTTGACAAGAGTTAAAATAATGTTATTATGTTACTATAGATAGTAACAGGTAAAAATGAAAACAGTCTTTGCCATATTGACCAAATTAAAATCAGAAAAAGAAATAGAAATGTTTTTTAGTGAAATTTTTACAAAAAGCGAACTCGACACTTTATCTAAGCGATGGCGCATTATGGAGCAATTGGCACTTGGCGACACGCAAAGAGACATTGCACAAAAACTAAACGTAAGTCTTTGCAAAGTTACCAGAGGTGCAAAAATTTTAAAAAATAATAATGCTATATCGACTAAATATTTAAATAAAGGAAAAAATAATGATTAATAATATTACGCAAAACAAAAATGGATTTTACGGAAACTACGGCGGACAATTTATCGAACAAGATTTAAAAAACGAACTCGACAAAATTGAAAAATCTTTTTTAGAAATCATCAAAGAACAAGACTTTCAAAAAGAACTAGACTACTTAATGAAAAATTTTGTTGGCCGTCCAAGCCCAATTTATTTTGCAAAAAATTTATCTAAAAAATATGGTAATGAAATTTATTTAAAAAGAGAAGACTTAAACCACACAGGAGCTCACAAAATCAACCATTGCCTAGGACAAGCACTTTTAGCTAAAAAAATGGGCAAAAAGAAAGTCATAGGTGAAACAGGAGCAGGTCAACACGGACTTGCACTAGCAACAGCAAGTGCTCTTTTGGGCTTAAAATGCGATATTCACATGGGCGAAGTTGACATTCAAAAAGCAAAAACAAATGTTGATAAAATGCGCTTGTTGGGTGCAAACATTGTTTGTGTAAAAGAAGGGACAAAAAGTCTAAAAGAAGCAGTAGATAGTGCGCTTAGTGCATATAAAAATGATTTTGAAAATTCATTTTATGCAATTGGTTCAGTTGTTGGACCACATCCATTTCCAATGATTGTTGAATATTTTCAAACAAGAATTGGAATTGAAGCAAATTCTCAAATGAAAAAACAGTACGGCTCACTGCCAAATTACGTTATCGCTTGCGTTGGAGGTGGCTCTAATTCAATTGGAATATTTAACGGATTTTTAAACGAAGAAAATGTAAAATTAATCGGCGTAGAGCCACTTGGCAAAGGTGAAAAAATCGGACAAAATGCAGCAAGCATGAAATTTGGCAAAGACGGAATTATTCACGGGTTCAAATGTAAAGTCTTACAAGACGAAAATGGAAACATTCAAGACGCTTATAGTATCGCTTGCGGTCTGGATTACCCAGGAGTTGGTCCAAAACACTGTTATTTAAACGATAGCAAGCTTGCAACCTATGAAACTATTGATGATTTAGAAGCAGTTAGCGCATTTTATGAATTATCTAAAAGCGAAGGTATTATCCCTGCGCTAGAAAGCTCCCATGCTATTGCTTATGCGATTAAATTATCAAACAAAGTACAAGACAAAAAAATCCTTGTAAACCTTTCAGGCAGGGGCGATAAAGATATAGAATTTATAATGGAAAATTATCCACAAAAATAACTTTTGCATAGATTTTTCTATCGTTATAAAATTTTCTTGAGGGAAATATGATAGAAAATTTGTTAAAAGAAAAAAAATGTTTCAAATTAGTTTGTGGTGCAGGAAATGAAGATGTATCAGAAATTGAAAAATTGGTTACGATTTATTCTCTTGCGGGCGCAAACTTTTTTGACGTATGTGCAAAAATTGACGTTATCAATGCCGCAAAAAAAGGTATAAAAAATGCGGGAATTGAAAACGAAAGACATATCTGTGTAAGCGTTGGAATAGAAGGCGACCCGCATATCACAAAAGCAAATATACTTGAACAAAACTGCAAAAAATGCGATATTTGCCAAAATTTATGCCCAAGAGAAGCAATTAAAAATCACAAAGTAAACGAATCTCGCTGTATTGGTTGTTCGATATGCGCAAAAAATTGTCCTCAAAATGCTATTAAGATGACAACAAAAATTCAAAATTACAACGAAATTTTACCGCAAATTGTTTCAAATGGCGTAGACTGCATAGAATTTCACGCAATTTCAAAAAACCAAAATGATGTTTTAGAAAAATGGGCGCAGATAAACTCGTCTTTTGATGGCTTGGTGTGTATTTCAGTTGACAGGTCAACATCAGGAGACAAGGATTTAGTTGAGCTAGTTAAAAAAATGGTTCAGCAAAAAAAACCCTATACCACGCTAATTCAAGCAGATGGCGTTGCAATGAGCGGAAATGACGACGAATATTCAACAACCCTTCAAGCAGTTGCAACCGCTCAAATGTTTCAAAATTCAAACATTCCAGCTTATATTATGATATCTGGCGGGACAAACACAAAAACTATAGAACTTGCCAAACTTTGCAATGTTAAACCTCATGCTATTGCAGTTGGTTCTTATGCAAGAAAAATTGTTAAAGAATATCTTGCAATTGAAAATCTTTTACAAGACGAAAAAAAATTAAACGAAGCAGTAGAAATAGCAAAAAATCTTGTTAAAACATCATTGGATAATATGAAAAATGATTAATTTAAAAACAAATGAATGGGAAATTAAAAATATAGACACTGTTTTGTTTGATAAAGACGGAACTTTAGTTGATTTGCACTATTTTTGGGGCAAAATGACAGAATTTAGAATTGATGAAATTTTAAAGAAATACAATCTCGACATCAAACACCATAAAGAGCTTTGCTCATTTCTTGGCTTTGATACAAATTGTCAAAAAATGCTCCCAGACGGAATTACGGCACTATACTCC
>JAZUSV010000186.1:0-12832 GCA_045606885.1 Candidatus Gastranaerophilales bacterium
CTTCGAAAATACTGGTTCAAATGAATTTAAACCAGAACAGCTTGGTGACTATGATTATGATAAAGAATATGTAATTGTTCTTTATGCTAGATGGACTGCAAGAATTTATAATGTTCAATTTAACTTTAACAATAATTACACCTATGTTAGAGAAAACTTGGCTGAATATATCAATTCTTCAACTTCTGCAAATTCACCTGATTTGACAGAAGATTCAGAAATTTCAAAACTTGGTGAACCATTCAATGTTCAAGTTAAGTTCGATGATGACAACTGGTATGCACTTGCTGAAAGTGGTGCTATTGTAGATAATGTTCTTGGTGATATTTCAACTTCAAGAATTGGTTATACATATCTTGGTTGGTATTCAACAAACAATATGAATAGTGGTGCAGATCCAACAACTGGAACGTTGCGTTCAACACTTGTATATGGTGTTGGTGAAAACAAGATCGTTCCACTTAATGGAAGTATTGTTACATCAGACAACGCAGTTGAAATTTCTGGTTATATTGAAGATACAACAAAACCATCTGCTACAATTCAATTATTTGCGGGTTGGAAACAAAATGAATACACAGCTTCATTTGTAACTAGAGATAATGAAACGCTCACTGTTTATCATCCAGATAATAGTTGTTGTGAAGATCCAAGCAATGAGACATGTTCATGTTGGAATCTTGGTTCAACTCCATCAACATTTATGGATGTATTTAATGAAACATATGATCTAGAAAAAGATGAAACAGACTTTACGGATGTTTATTCAGTAATCGTTAAGTTTGACTCTTCAGATTTTGTTGTTTATAGAAACGGAACAATGAGTGACAGAAGTATCTTCTATATCATGATTGATAGATATGGATATAAATGGACTGGTTGGTATCTCAACGATGAAACCGATGCAATCAAGAATCCAGAATCGTTGCTTGTTGAAGGTCACACAGTGAATGAACTTCCTGAAGATAGTTCACAAGTTCCACAAATTGGAATCTTTGATTATTCAATGTATTTGCAAGCTACACGTTATGGCACAGATGATAGCGTGGTGGAAAAGAGAAACTTCTACTTATTTGCTGGATGGCAAGCAAATGTTTATACAATTGTTTATGACTTAAATGATGTTAATGGAATCAATGAAGTGAATGGAACAACTGAAGCTCACTTTATTGGCAATAATTATGCATCAACATTAACATTTGACCAATATTATAGACCTACTGAAAGTGGAAATAACACAGCACCAGAATATTTGAAGGTTTATGCAGAAAGAATTGGTTATGACTTTAGTGGTTGGGTTAATATTTATGATATAATCACAAATAATGAACGAACAACATATGATGTTGACGCAAACGATTATCATTTATACTTTACAAATAACCTAATCTATTATAATAAGGTTGATGAGGAGTCTGGTGATAGTCAAAAAGTATTAACACTTTATACTTCTTACACTAATAATGAAGAAAATACACCTGAAGTTTTGGGAGATACAGAAACAACATTGTGTGTTGCAATGATTGCAGATTGGAGAAACAGAACTTATAAAGTTGAATTCGATATGAATGATGCAACTGATGGCAATGGTTCAACAAATGCATACTTTGTAAATACCAAAAATGATGGCACTGGAATCTTGAATGATGACGGAACATTTAGATATGATGTTTATACAAAGTTTGATGACATAGTTCCAGAAGATGAAGAAAGAGGTGTTAACTGGTTTGGTCTCTCATCAAATCCTGATGATAACTACGAATATTGTTTTGAAAGCTTTATTGCTGATAGATATGGTTATACATTCAAAGGTTGGACAGCTGTTCCTTATACCGACGAAATGTTTGACCCAACATTGCATATATTCTACGACAAGGAAACAAACTTTGCTTATTCATTAAATGCTAATAATTTGATTGATGAATATCTCACTGAAACCACTGGAGACGATGGCAAGATTGTTAGAACAATCAAACTATTTGCTTGGTGGCAACAGAATGAATATACAATTCAATTTAATTACAACCACTTTGGTGGAGATAGTGAAGCTTCTAACGGAATGACTATTCCAACAGGATTGCCATTTACAAACACTTATGGAAGCACAACAGTTACTTCACCTTATACAGAATTTTATACAATTAAATTTGATGATGCAGATGGAATTAAGCTCGATAACATTGCTAGAAATGGTTATACATTTGGTGGTTTTGCTATCGGACAAGATTTAACAAAGGCTCACATCTTTACAGCTGGCACATCTCAAACACTCATTATTCTTAATAAAACAACTGCTAGATATTTAGATGATGCAAACAGCTTAGATAAAGAAGTCGGCGGTTATCTCTATGCAGATGATAATCCTGAAGCATTAGGTGACGCTACCGTGCTTTATTATACAATTAAGCTTTATGCACTTTGGACTCCAATCACATATTCAGTAATATTAAATGTTAACACTGAAGGTGGTTCAACAAATGCATACTACAAAGATTCTACAGGCAGATATGTAAGCGGTATCTTAAGTGACATCTTTACCGTTTCAGTAATATTTGATAAACCTGATTCATGGACCTATCAAACAGGACCAGTAAACAACAGAGAAACTGGACCTCTTGGATTTGGCATTGATGCAGAGGGTAACAGATATGGTATTGAAATTGGTAGATTTGGTTATACTTGGACAGGTTGGTATACTTCTAAAGAATGTACTAAAGCAGTTTACACAGTTGATTCTGGAGATACTTTGAAGTTAGATGACAGCTTGTATAACAGCTTGCTCGTTAGTGGCTCAATTTCTGATTCAAGCAGAATAATTACACTTTATGCTGGTTGGACAGCAAATCTATACACCATTTCAATTAACACAAATGAAACTGGTGACTTAACATCAATTGCGATGTTTAAAAATGGAATCCATTATGTAAAACAATCTGAATTCACACGTGAATTTAGTGTTACATTTGATTCTTCTGATTGGGGAGATTTATTTAATAAAAATGTTGTTAAACTTGATAGATATGGCTACAAGTGGCTTGGACTCTATTCATCAGCAACATCAAATATTGAAATGAATTCTTCAGTCAAATTTGACTTTAACTTGTTCAAGTTGCTTAATGGATTAATGCTTGACGAAGTTTATCTCTATATCACACAAGGAACTCCATATCCACCAGGATTTGATATGTCATCAATCACTGATGTAGACGAAGTGCTTGTGCTTAACCAATATGGAGATGACGACGACATTACATTCCATGCACATTGGCAAGAAAATGAATATAATGTCGTAATTAGACACAATGATGCACTTGAAGGTAACGGTTCAACAACTTCAACAACAGCAACATTTACACAAAAAATCAAACTTGGAAATCAACTTGTTCTTGATAATGTTTCAAGAGATGGTTATGACTTCATCGGTTGGATTGTTGGCGTGAATGAAGCGGCAGCTGGAGTAAATAAGTTTAATCCAACCGCAAATGCAACACTTTCTAAATTCGGCAATATATTAAATTACACTTATTTATCTCAATCATCACTTAGTGGTTTACCATATCTTTATAATGGAGATGATGTTGATGCAACAACTGCAGAAACATTGGGTGATGAAGAAACAGGTGCTGAATATTATATTTATATTTATGCTTACTGGACTCCAAAGACCTATAAGATTATCTTTAATTCAAATGATGTAACCAATTCAAATGGAAGCACAACTGCATATTATAGAGAATCTTCTAGTGGATTATACAACGCTATACAACCACAAATTATTGATGCGACAATCGTATTTGATACTGATGATTGGAATAGAGTTGGTGAAAGCTTGGTTGATAGATATGGTTATACATTCAACGGATGGTATAGCCAACCTAAATTTGATCCAGACGAACCTAATAAGTTTGTTAAAATCTATACCACAGATCATCAAGAAACATTTGATGGTGGTGTTGATGGTATTTTGCAATATCTCAACGTTGATAATAATACAAATACTCTTACACTTTATGCTAACTGGACCGCAGATAAATATAAAGTTATTTATAAGGCAACAGGAAGCATTGATATCGACTTTGAGGCTCTTGGTCTTACTGAATACTTAACATTTGACCAAGTTTATGACATTGAAATGGTTTCTTATGATGGTTATAACTTCAAGGGATGGTCTTTCGCTCCATACAATGTAACATTCCCAGAAGGAAAATCTCATGGACAAATCAATCATGATCTTGCAATTACTCATACACCTCTCACTCAAACAGGTGATCTAATTGATGATTATAACTATAAGTTCAGATTTGGTGACTATGGATATGATTACAAATATCTCAATGAATACCTTGCTACTTACACATATCCATTTAATGGAACAGATGCATCACTTGCAAAATATAAGGTTGCAAATGACATGTTCTCAAATAATGGTTATAGACTACTTAGCACATATGTTGACGGCTCACAAACTGGTGGATTATACAGATTGTATAATAACGCATTTGTAGACGAAGGCGAAGATGGTGTTATTGGATATGAACAACTTGGTGTTTCTGGTCAAGAATTACACGTTGTAATGTATGCAGTATTCTCTCCACAAGAATTCACAATTGAATTTGATTTAAATAAGGGTGATGGTTCAACTCAACCATATATCACACATGACAGCTGGAATAACGCATCTACATCATATACAGGTGAAGAACTTGTAATTGTTACTGGAGATAGTTATTCAAAACTTTCATATGTTGTTAACTCAACAGCTAACATTGCTGCTGACAGATATGGTTATACTTGGACTGGTTGGTATTTAGATAGTGCTACTACTAAATACAGACTCGTAAGTGCATATCAAACTGACTCTGTATTAATTTCAACAGACACAGCAGACTTCATTAACATTGAAGCTCTGAAGGCTGATGGTATAATCACAAAGGGTCAAACAACACTTACACTTTATGCTGGCTGGAAGGCTAACGATTATGTTGTTAATGCTCACGTTAACCCAATTAAAGGTTCTTCAAGCATTTACGAAGTTGAACTTTCTGACGAAGACAGCAGCACTTATAACATCGTTACACATCCAACGACAATTGCATTTGATAGTTATGTAGATTATAACTACTTCAGAATCGGTTATGATTATCTTGGTTATTCATTTATTAACTATGATGTTTACACCGAACTTGAAAAAGAATATACTGCATGTCTCTCAGATGATGTTGGAACAAGATTTGACATGGCTCACACAACAATACCTGGTAGTGGTGGTCAACTTGCTCTTTATAGCACAGTTTACACTGACTTTACAAAAGCAGGCGAACTTGAAAAATTGGGTGATGGTTTTGATGTAACAAAAGCAAGTGCTGATTGGATGAATAAAGAAACATTCTATGTTACTTTATATCTAGGTTGGAGAGCAAAACTTTACACAATTAACATTAGCTTAAACAACAGCTCAATCAACAACTTTGATTCAAACGACTCTGGATATTCATTAATCTTTGATGATTTAGCTATGTCGGTTCCACAATCAAAAGACACCGTTATTGCAAAAGCTAGCGGAACTAACCAATTATTGTTCAATGTTTACTTTGATAAACCACTCAACACTGCATATGCAGAATATGGTGGCAATAACTTTGAACTTACTGGATTTGATATAGGAATCACTGGTTATGACTTCGTTTCACTCAACACACATTATGATTCACAATATTATGCTTCAGAAAACTTGATTAACACAAAGGTTGTAAACAACGACTATTGTGCTAACATCACATTCAATGAAGCGTTCTACAATAAATTGTATTATCAAAATGTGATTGAAGGCACAGTCAACACTCAAAAACTTAGTGACGCATATTCAGTTACAGCTTCAAAAATTGTTGATAAACAAACAACATTCTATGAAAAACCTGAAATTGAAAACAGATTTACATTGTTTGCAGGTTACACAATTAAACAATATTTGATTGAAGTTACAAATAATTCTGCAACTTCTGTTAAAGGTTTGTATCAATTGTTTAATGACAAACAAATTTCAGATATTCAATTCTTAGAATACAAGTCACAAACTGTAAACTTCTTCGATTCAGCTTATCTTGTGACACTTCCACAACAATCAGGTTACTATTTGTCAAATGTCATGGTTGAATTTATCAGTTCATATGACAATGGCGAATATAGATTAAACTTGCAACTTGCATTTGATTCAACCTATCGTGTGGTTGTTATTAAGACATTTACGCTTGATAAGAGAAATGTTGATACAGGCTTGTATGACAATGTTGCTAACGGCATTGTTGACGGCAGTGACTATAAATATCAATTATCTTATGATACAGACGGCAATTATAAATATGTATCTACTGCAGTTGATTCAAATGAACCAACCGCAACAAGCTATGTCGATGCAACAACAATTGCTATTGACTATATCTTTAATGCTTTGAAAATTAAGACATTCACATATGGCAGTGAAACAATTGGCGAAACAATTACTTCTCATTCAGGTGTTAAGTATGATGGATATCAACAAAACACTTCATATGTAATGATTGAAATTGAAAACGTTAAAGCAGATATGAGTATTTATTGTTCATACGATGTTCAAAAATTCAATGTAAACGTTCAAATCATCGTTGGTGATGGTGGATCTAACACAACTGAAATTCTTGAAAACAAACCATGGGATTATGGCACAAAATATATTGATGTCACAAAAGATTGGGATGATCAACTTTCAAGTCAATTTACATTAATGGGTTGGTTCTTTGTTACACCTCAAGGTGAAACACAAATCCCTGATGAAGATTTGGAAAAATTAATTATTAGCAATGTATCATTACTTGGAAAATACAATCACACTTCTGCAGAAACTTCTAAGAGAATAGTATTCTACAATTGGGAGGGCACTGCAGCAGATGGTTCTTATGTTGAATACAACAATAATAATTATTACATTTTGCAAGGTTTGCAACTTGAATATAATCCAACAACAAAGACATATGAATCTAAACAACTTGGTTATCAATACAATGAAGCAACAACAATGTGGAATTGGGTTGAAGGTTGTGAAGAATCAGCAAAATACTTTGTATTTGAAGAAGGCTCTTATGGAACCAATGAAGAAACAGGCAAGCCAAAACTTAACTATGCTAGACTTGCGTCATTGCCTTCAATCAACTCATGGTATCCAAATTCACAATTTATATGCTATGCAGCGCTTGATGATGATTATTTAGGTATAATTAACGCAGCGTATGGCACAACATATAAGTTTATGAATGAGATGCTTACAAGTGAACATATGTTCTTCAATGTTGTTGACTACAGAACAATTGGTGATGAAAAGTTTGTTGATATCGTCATTAATGGAACTGGTGTGTTTGAAGCTAAACAAATCAAGCTTGAAAACATTCCAGTGCTTACAACATCAATGAAGATTGAAGAAAATATCTATGCCGTTCAAACATACGCCATGATTAACTTTACAATTGAAAATCAAGAACACTTCAAATACGATGCAACCGCTGAAACTCTTACAGTTGACATTGATGATTATCTTGACACTGTAACATTCTTCGAAGTTGCAAATGATGATGTTGTTTATTATGATAAGTCAAATTATAACGTTCAAATGGCAACACTTAATCAAACTCAATACAACTCATACTTGTATTCAAGAGCACTTGGTGCTACAGCAGAAACAGCACTTTATAACGTGCTAACAAACTTCGCTTCAACTATTAAGATTGATACACTCAAGATTGAAACCGTTGAAGATGAAGAAACTGGTGAAATAACAGAAATTACTGAAAAGACAATTGAACTTCATGAAAATGAATATGTATTCTTGTTCTATTACAAGAAGAATTCAGCAAACAACTTGGTTGTCGCTGTATGTGACACATTCTTTACAGCTCAAACAAGATTGGTTGAAGGTGTAGATCAAACCGCACTTGAATTCTATCCAACAACCAACAACTTTAGATTGACTATTGACTCATTAACAGTTGCAGAAAGAAATGTTATTTCTGGAACAGAAACTATTAAACAAATCTTTGTAGATGTTAATAGAGAAAATATGAGATCAAGCTATAAAGATAGATTTGGTAGAACTTATGGCTACAATGATTTAATGTTTGTTACACTTGATATTGATCAACTCGCTGAATATACTGAACTTATTCAGGACAACAGCAGAGAAGTTGCTCTATATGAAGTTATGAATTCTCATGGACTTGTTCCAACAAAAGAAATTTCTTGGACAATTAGTAGTGATGCATTTGTATTTGCATTCTATTATGCAAAAGACACTGAAGGAAAAGTTGATACAACATCAATTGAAAGAGTTGCAAGCAACTATGTTTATATCAATATCCAAACATTGTCTAAACATATGATTTACAACCGTGATTTAATGTTTACATTAGACACTGCAGACTCAATTGTTTATACAAACACATCAAGCACAGAATTCAAGATTACATTTGATGAATCAACAATATTTACAAATGCTGTTGATAATTCAACTGGAAAAGAATACTCAACAAGTTCAACTGATGCTGATTTGATTTATGTGGCATACACAGGAAGTCAATTTAGAGTAGTTGCTGATGCTGTTATGAATGGATTTATGACACTTGCACAAGCAGTTGAAAATTCGTTAACCAGCGAAGGATTTGCTCAATTTGCAACTTCTGGTAATATTTCTGGACTTACAAAATCAACAGCAGAAAACATTAACAAATATTACATCTTAGCAATGTATATTGATAATGATGACCATGTTAAACTTGTTTCAACCAACATGATTGAAATTAGTCACTCAGATAGTGAATCTATTGCAAAAGTTACAACTCTTGCAAATAGTCTTGGCTTTACAATCAAATCTATTATTACAACCAGACCTACTGATGAAACTGCTACAATCACAATCAATACTGATTACATCAACAAGACATTTATGAACTATGCAACAGGTGAAGCTATTGATACAACAATGATTAGGTATATTGCAGTTTCTGCAGAAGAAATTAAAATGATTAAACAATATTATAACGACAGTAGAAAAACATTTAATGTTGGAACTGCTGACGAATATAAAGGTTTAAGATTAACATACAATAGCAAGTCAAGAGAATTTGAAGACTTGACTTTAGAACAAGCTATTGAACTTGTGATTTACTTCTATAGAAACATTTCAAATACCGCAAGTAACCAATTTAAAGATCAGCTTATTTCTAACAAGGCATATTCACTTGATAAAATCATAGCTGCAGGCTTCTTGCCATCATCATTGTATCCAACATCTTCTACAGAGTATTCAATCGATTCTAAATATGACGACACAGTTGCAGATGCAGATGAAAATTATACTCATTACTTGATTTCATACGTAATAAATGAAGATGGTATGACAATTGATAAAGTTGCTTCTAACTATCTTGCGATTACTTATTCAAAAGATAGATCAGGTGGAATTGCATCAATTGGAACCAGTATTAAAACTTATAACAGTTTGATTAATGGTTAAAAAAAACGAAAAGGAGAGTAACATCTCCTTTTTGTTTTGCTTAAAAAGTTTAATTGTGAAATTATTTGTCAATAATGATAATATGGATAATTCTATTTTGGAAAACTATTATGATTTAGAAATTAAAGACAACTTAATAGATTTAAATCAAGCTGAGTTAAAAAAAGATTATTTAGGTTATTTTGAACCTATAATGTTTGCTGATTTGAAAATTAAAAACAGATTTGTCTTTTCTCACCTTAGTGATATATCGTTATTTGAATCTGGAGCTCCAAAACAGAGTTATTTTGACTTTTATAACAAAATCTCCAAGACTGGAGTGGGAATTGTTTTTACTGGCGGAATATATGCAATTTTTGACGAAGAAACAACAAATAAACTGCCTAGTGTTATAGATAATGGCAAATATAATAAAATGTTTATCGATTTAACTAAACAAATTCATACGAATGGTTCAAAAATATTCTTCACAATTAAGCCTGGTTTTGGGCGTTTTAACCGAAAATTTAAAATGCTTAATATTCTTAAGGGTTCATCGAGTTTTAATGCGGATTATGACGATTCTAGACTTATTTGTGGCAGAATAAGTGACTCAAAATGTAATGAAATTATTCAGCAAATAGAAAAGCTTTCTAAATTTGCAAAAGACACTGGTTTTGATGGTGTGATGATTGATGGTTCACTTGACGAAGTTTTAGGTGAGTTTAGTTCAAAAGAATTTAATCGAAGAGTGTTTGGTTATTTTGCGGACATATATGATTTGCCTGTTAAAGTTATACAGAAGGTGATAAAAAAGATTGGAAAACTTCCAATTGTTTACAAACTTGATTTGCAAACATTTTTGTTTGATGTATTTGGAAAGAACATTAAGAGAGTTTCAACTTTAAGCAATGTTAAAATTAAACACACCATAAACCATGCCATTGAGCTAATAACAAAACTAACAAAAGAAGGTGTTGATTGTTTTTATATTGGAGTGGGTGCTCGTGAAACCGAGTTTTTAAAAAACAATACATCAATAACAAGTAGTGGATTATTTGATAAATATATCAACTTAATTTTAGAAACCATCAATTTGCTAAAATTAAAAAATAAATTTGGTGAAGAAGTTAAATTTATAATTGAAGATGATTTAATAAAAAATATAAAAAATAATAGTCATTTTATTAATATTACAAAAAATATTTATTCTGACACTGATTTTTTATTTAAAAAATTAAACAAAAAAGAGCCATTAAAATGTATAAAATGCAATAAATGTGTTGATTTTATGCAAAATAACATGAAAATTGAGTGTGCAATAAATCCTAGGTTGTATTATGAAGACATTTCAATAATTAAAATAAGAGAAAATGAAAAAATTGCAATAGTGGGTGCTGGAATATCTGGTATTGTGTGTGCATTGACGTTAGGTGAGCGTGGCGCAAAACCAGAGCTGTTTGAAAAAAATGATATTATAAATCAAAACGGCGAAATTTGTGATGTGTTTGGGTTTGATAAATGCATGAAAAATTATAACAATTACATAAAATGTGAGTTATTAAAAAACGCAAAAAGCGGTCAAATTAATTTAAAAACAAACACAATATTTGAATATGACGAAAGATTTGTTAAAAATTATACCAGCATTGTCATTGCAACCGGATTTAAAGAAAAGTTCTTTTCAGTTAATGGGGCAGTGCAAAAACACGTAAAAAGCATATATGAAATTTTGAAAAACAAAGAATTGTTCTTTGATAAAAATATGATAGCAATATATGCAAAGAGTGAACTTGCATTAAAATTTGCAATTTATTTAGCGGCGCAAAAAAAGAAGGTTTCTTTAATAATTCCAAATTTAAATTTTTTATTTAAGATGCCAAATGCAAACTTAACATATTATTTAACTGTTTTAAAGAAATATCGAGTCGATGTTTATTTAGATTCACACGTCAAAAAAATTCATGAGGATTCCGCCGAAATTATTATCAACAACAAAATAAAAAATCTCGATTTCGTTTCTGTTGTGTTAAATATGAAATCAAAAATTAATTATAGATATATTTCAGAACTAAAGATTATAGATGCCGAACTATTTATTTACGAACCAGAACTTGTGCCAAACAACAAGCTTTTTTATGAACTTGTTAAAAACAGATTTAAGGGTAATGTGTATTTAATTGGAAATGCCCTTGAAATTGGCGATCTTTATAATGATATTCACACTGGGTTTTATGTTGGCAAAAACATATAGAAGTTGTTTATTGCTTGACTTGGTTGTTTTTATGGTATATAATCAAGACATCAATGAGGTATTTATGAAAAAATGTTGTTGCAACTGAATATAATTTTTGACCTTTATTTTACTTAAAGGTGTTTTCAGTTGTCTAAAATATAAAGTGAGTAGATAACTGCTCACTTTTTTTTAATTTATCTCAAAGGAGAAAGTTTATGGCACTATCAATTTATAATTCATTTTCAAGAAAAAAAGAAGAATTTGTTCCAATAGAAAAAAATAGAGTTGGCATGTATGTGTGCGGACCTACAGTTTATGGACCACCACACGTTGGACATGCTAGATCATATGTAAATTTTGACACTGTTCGTCGTTATTTTGAATATAAAGGCTATAAGGTGAAATATGTTCAAAACATCACCGATGTTGGACACTTGGTTGGTGATTCAGATGATGGTCAAGACAAAATCGTGGCTCAAGCTCAAAAAGAAAATATTGACCCATTTGAACTTGCATATAGATATGAGAGCGTATATTTCAAGTATATGGACATGTTGAATGTAAAACGTCCATCTGTTAGCGCACGTGCAACAGGATTTATTCCTGAAATGATTGAAATGATTGCTGAGATTATAAAGAAAGGTTTTGCATATGTAACAAATCAAGGCAATGTTTATTTTTCAGTTCGCAAATTTAAAGAATATGGCAAGTTGTCAGGAAGAAAAATTGAAAACAACCTTTCTGGTGAACGCATTGAAGTTGCAGATGACAAGGAATATCCTGAAGACTTTGCACTTTGGAAGTCTGCTGTTGGTGGACACATTATGCGTTGGAATTCACCTTGGGGAGTAGGTTATCCTGGTTGGCATCTTGAATGCTCAACAATTAGCAAAAAATTCTTAGGAAAGACTTTTGATATTCACGGCGGTGGGCTTGATAACATTTTTCCACACCATGAAAGTGAAATTGCTCAAAGTGAAGTTTGCAATGGTTGCAACTTTGTCAATTATTTTATGCACAACAACTTAATAACAGTCAACGGAACAAAAATGGGCAAGAGTCTTGGCAATTTTATTACC
>JAZUSV010000187.1:0-5059 GCA_045606885.1 Candidatus Gastranaerophilales bacterium
TGAGATAAGCGCAAAGTTTGTTCCTTCAAAATGAACTCCGTTAACAAAACCTGCGGCATCTCCTGCAATAATTGCACCATTGGTGCATAATTTTGGAACTTTTTTGTATCCGCCTTCTGGAATTAGGTGAGCACTATATTCCACAGTTTGTCCGCCTTTAATTAAACAAGAAATATCAGGGTGGGCTTTAATTTCGTCAAGCACTTCGTTTATGTTTAATTTGTTTTTGGTTAGGTCGGCTAAGTTAACCCCAACGCCAAGCATAATGGTGTCTTTGAAAGTATATAAAAACGTCATCATAAATAAATTTTTATATTGTTTTAAAGCACCGAAGTTAGTACCAAAATATTGTTTATTAATGCCGTTTGTGCAATCGTCTTTTAGATTAAATCTTTCTTCAATTATTTTTTTGTCCAGCTTAATTGCTTCTTTAACGGATAAAATCATATCTTGGGTTTTGTAATCGTTTCTTAGTTTTAATTCACGTGCTAATAGCGAATTTACGCCGTCTGCTAATATAGTAATTGGAGCGTAATATTTTTCTTGCTCTGTTTCAATACCAACTACAGATTCGTTTTCAATAACCAAATGTTTAACTAAAGTATTTGGAATGTAATAAACACCCCTGTTTTTAGCTATTTCAATCATTTGGCTTTCAAGATTATAGCGTTTTATTGCGTATGCACTTGTTGATTTTTCGTTTTTATAGGTCATTTCAAAAGAACCTGTTTCGTTTAAAAATGACCAAGTGTGCGAATTTATTATTCTTTCAGGTTTGAATAATTCAAAATCATCGCCAAAAACTTCTTTTAGTGCTGTTGTGTATACCGCTCCGCCGTACATATTTTTAGAGCCAGGGTACTGTGCTCGCTCTATTAAGACAACTTTCTTTCCTGCACGAGCAACACTCAAAGCTGCCGCTATACCGCAAGGACCTGCACCAACAACTATTACGTCCGTATTATATTTCATATCCATATTTTAATTTTACGATTTAATTAACAAAATTGCAATTATTTGCCCTATTAATAATATGTGTCTAAAATAATTATATGAAAACTTTAAGCTTAATTATTCCAATATTTAACGAAGAAAACACTCTTGAAGACATTGTTCAAAAAACTTTGTCAATTCAAAATGATAAGTTTGCGCTTGAAAATAATATTTCTTTAGAGTTGGTTTTAGTTGATGATTGTTCAAGTGATAATAGTTTAAAAATAGCGCAAGAACTAGCTCAAAAATATAAAAATGTTAAAGTTTTTTCTCATTTAAAAAATCAAGGAAAAGGTGCTGCTCTTAAAACAGGATTTGCTTGTGCAACAGGAGATTATATCGGCATTCAAGATGCTGATAATGAATATAATCCGTTTGATTATTTAAAAATGATTAAACCTTTATTGGATGACAAGGCTGATGTTGTCTATGGTTCAAGATATTTAAAACAAGACACAAGAAGAATTCTTTATTTTTGGCATACGTTTATGAACAAGGGTTTAACTCTTTTGACAAATATGTATACAAATCTTGATATTACTGATATGGAGACTTGTTATAAACTTTTTAAGGCAGATGTAATTAAAAGCATTATTCCTCACCTAAAAGAAAACCGCTTTGGTTTTGAACCAGAAGTTACAATTTATGTTGCAAAAGGAAAATATAGAGTTTACGAATGTGCGATAAACTATAATCCAAGAACCTATGAAGAAGGCAAAAAAATTGGTGCAAAAGATGGACTAAGAGCACTTTATTGCATATTGCATTACGGTGGACAATATGCGCCATTGCCTATGCAAATTCTTTTATATTTATTCATTGGTGGCATTAGCGCAATAGTTAATATAGTGGCATTTTTAATATTTGCTAAAATGTTTGAAAGTTTAGTTTTAAACATTTCTTTAGCATTTATTTTGTCGGCGTTAACGAATTATTTGCTTTGCATTTCGCTGTTGTTTAAACATAAAGCTCGCTGGAGTTCTGGTGGTGAAATATTAACATACATAATTACTTTGGTTATTATGGGTATGTTTGATTATTATTCAACTTATTGGTTCTTGTTAATCGGAATGAATAATTTTTGGGCAAAATCTTTATCAAGTTTAATTGGGGTTGTTGGAAACTTCCTTTTAAGAAAATATTTTGTATTTCAAGAAAGAAAAAAATAAATTTACTAGCTTTCTAAGCATTTTTTATAGATTTGATTTTTGTTTACATCATAAAGCGCTGCAAGGATTGACGAAATTTCTTTATCTTTTAGGTTTAATTTTTTTAATTTTTTAATTTTTTCATCAAAGTCGATATCTTCTTGGCTTTCGTCTTTATAAATCATGCCTGCAATTTCGCCTTTTAGAGTGTTGTTTTTGTAATATTCTATTATTTCTTTAATATTATCAACTTTTATTTCTTCAAACTTTTTGGTTAATTCTCTTCCAATTGCAATTTTTTTATTTGGATATTCATCTGCAATGGCAATAAGCGTTTCAATTAAGCGATTTGGGCTTTCATAAAATACCAAGTTTTCATGACGATTTTTTGAAATTGTTTCAATAATTTGATTTTTTACCCTTGGCAAAAATCCAATAAATTTAAAATCTTCATCAACTCTAGGAATAGAAGACAATAGCGCAACAACAGCACTTGCTCCAACTATTGGAATTACTTTGAAGCCTGCATTTCTCACGGCTTCAACTAAAACTGCTCCGGGGTCTGATATTAAAGGTGTTCCAGCATCAGATACAAGGGCAACAGAACTACCTTCGTTTAAATAATTTAAAAATAATTCTACTCGAGAAGACTCAGAAAATTTATGATAGCTAATTAAACGAGTGTTTATTTTGTATTTTTCCAATAAAACACTTGTGTTTCTGGTATCTTCGGCTGCAATTATATCGACCGTTTTTAAGGTTTCAAGCGCTCTTAAGGTAATATCGTCCAAATTACCAATAGGAGTTGCAACAACATATAGGGCAGTTTCTATATTATTTGCCATGTAGTACCATTTTTATCGTCTTTTAGTTGAATTTTGTGAGCTAAAAGTTTGTCTCTAATTTCATCGGATTTTGCCCAATCTTTGTTATCACGAGCTTCTTTTCTTAGCTTTATAATTTCATCAATTACGTTTTCAATATTTTTATCAATACCAAATTCGGCATAAAGTGGCTCAACTATAGCTTTTAGCTCATCTGCTGAAACTTCTTTTTGAGATAGTGAAAAATTAAAACCTAATACAGAACCAAGATAAGATAAAGTGTTAGCTGAAATTTGTTTGTTTTCACCTTTTCTTACTTTTTCAGCAAGACCAAAAAGAATTGCAAGAGCTTTTGAAGTGTTTAAATCTTCATCCATTGCTTCTTCAAAAGATTTAATTGCTTCGCTATCGTATTCGATACCAATTTCAATACCAGCTATAGAATTAATTAAGCGTTTAGCTCCACTTTGAGCCCCAGCTAAAGCTACGTCGTTAAATTCAACAGGCATGCGGTAATGATTTGTTAAGATAAATAATCTGATAGCGTTTGTATCATAAGTTTTTAGCACGTCATCAATAGTTAAAAAGTTATTTAAAGATTTAGACATTTTTTCTTTGTTTATTGTAACAAAGCCATTATGCATCCAATATTTGCTAAATTGACATCCGTTAGCACATTCTGATTGTGCTCTTTCGTTTTCGTGGTGAGGAAAAGCTAAATCAGCTCCGCCTGCGTGAATATCAATTGTGTTTCCAAGATGTTTTTTACTCATTGCGCTGCATTCGATGTGCCAACCAGGGCGACCCACACCCCAAGGAGATTTATAGCCAAATTTTTCATCTTTTTTCCATAGTGCAAAATCCAATGGGCTTTCTTTTTTGTCGTTTGCTTCAACTCTAGCGCCATTTAAAAGGTCTTTAATTGGTTGAGAGGATAATTCGCCATATTTTGCATATTTTTCAACTCTAAAATATACATCCCCGTCAACTGAATATGCAAAGCCATCTTGTTCTAGTTTTTTAACCATTGCAATCATTTCGCCTAGAGTTTTTGTTGCACGTGGTTCAACATCTGGTTTTAAAACGTTTAATCCGTTCATTGAATTGATAAAAGATTTATAATATCTATCAGTAATTACAGATGGTTCAACACCTTCAGCGTCTGATTTTTTAAGAATTTTATCATCAACATCGGTTACATTTCGACAATATGTAACATCATAACCTTTGAATTTTAAGTAACGATATAATGTATCCCAAGTAATGTAACATCTAGCATGTCCTAGATGTGCATGGTCATATACGGTAGGGCCACAAACATACATTTTAACTTTGTTTTCTTCTAAAGGTTTAAATTCTTCAATTTGATTTGATAAAGTATTATAAATTTTTAACATAGTTCTTCCTCTCGTTTACAATTTTACTATAAATACTTTTATAGTAAAATGAATTGGATGACGATTTAATGAGGCATGTTTTATGAAAAATACTGTTGTAGTTGGAGCTCAATTTGGTGATGAAGGTAAAGCAAAAATTACCGATTTATTAGCTATGGAAGCAGATTTTATAACTCGTTTTCAAGGGGGGTCAAACGCTGGGCATACAGTTGTTGCGAATGGCAAGAAATATGCTTTTCATTTAATTCCATCAGGTATTTTATATGAAAATAAAATTTGCATGATTGGAGCTGGTTGTGTTATTAAACCAGACGACTTAAAAAAAGAAATTGAAGACATTATTTCTCAAGGAGTAACTCGTGAGCATTTTGAAAAATGTCTTAAAATTTCTCCTTTAGCTCATATTACTATGAAATGGCACATTGATATTGACGGTTATAGCGAAAATGAATTAGGTAAAAATAAAATTGGAACAACAAAAAAAGGAATTGGCCCAACTTATACAGACAAAGCAAAACGCTCAGGAATTAGAGTTGAAGACCTTTTCAATAAAGAAACTTTATCTAAAAAATTAGACATTATTCTTCCAAACAAAAATAAAGTTTTAGAACTTGTTTATGGCTTAAAACCCTACACAAAAGAAGAAGTAATGAAAGAATGCGAAGAGTATCGAGCAATTTTAGCTCCTTATGTTGAT
>JAZUSV010000188.1:0-8358 GCA_045606885.1 Candidatus Gastranaerophilales bacterium
TTTTCAACTCCTTGGCTCACAGAACGACATGGCTACGATCCGACTTAAGCGCATTTTTCTTGTAAACAAATTTGCAAATTTCCATTTCCGCCAGCTGAAAGCATTGGGCAATATGGAATTCTTTTTCTATTAACTGATTCGCTCATTTTACCTCTATATTCTTGTTTTTTCTAATTCTATACCTTTTTTGATTAAGTTGCATTTTGTTTCGTCACAGTGTTTTTCTTCTGTTTTGTATATTTTTGTTCTATTGATTACTTCATCAAAATCAATCAAATGTGCGTCAAAATCAGGTCCATCTACACAAGCAAACTTAACTTTTCCGCCAACTGTAACACGACAAGCTCCACACATACCTGTGCCATCAACCATAATTGGATTCATTGAAGCTTCAGTTTTAATTCCGTAAGGACGAGTTAGCTCTGCAACTGCTCTCATCATAGGCATTGGTCCAACTGCGATAACGTAGTCTACTTTTTCGCTATCAATTATTTCTTTTGCAACCTGTGTAGTGAAGCCTTTTGTTCCAAGGGTTCCATCGTCTGTTGTGATGTGTAGTTCATTGCATGCATTTTTCATTTTATCTTGCCAGAAGATTAAATCTTTTGTTCTTGCACCCATTACCATGTGAACTTTGTTTCCTGCATCTTTAAACGCTTTTGCAATTAAATAACAAGGAGCTGCGCCGTATCCGCCAGCAACACAAATTACTGTTCCATAGTTTTTAATGTGCGTTGGAACGCCTAATGGTCCTACGATATCTTCGATTTCATCTCCAACATCAAGCGAAGCTAATTTCTTAGTTGTGTATCCAACAGCCATATATACTATGGTTAAAATTTCATTTTGTCTATCGTAGTCTGCAATTGTTAAAGGAATACGTTCTGAATTTTTATCAGTTCTTAAAATGATAAATTGACCAGCTTTAGCATTTTTTGTGATGAATGGAGCTTTTACTCTGATTTCATATTGATTTGTGCATAACTCTTTTTTATATAAGATTTCGTATCCCATTTGTTTCCTCCGATTAGTATTTGTTTAAGTACATAATATAGCAAAAAATAAGTGTTGTCACTTTGTGAAGTAAATTTTAAATAAATTTATACAATATATTTTTGCAACAATAATTTTTTTAAAGCACGAGCATGAATTGCGTCAGGTTCAATGTTTAACAATTTATCAAGATATTCAAGAGCTTTATTATAGTTTTGGGCTTTTTTTTGTGCCGCAGCCATAGCATAAAGTGCTTGCGTAAAGTTTTCATCTAAAGATAGTGCCATATTCAAATCATCTATAATTTTATTAATATCAACTTCGCAATTTTTCTTTTCTAACATGATTTTTGCTCTGTTGTAGTATGCATCTGTCATTTTAGGATTAATTTTCAGTGCTTTTGTGTAGTCTAAAATTGCATCGTCCATTTTTTCGCTTGCTTGATTTGCAACTGCACGATAGAAATATGAAATTTCCCAATCGTTTTTTAATTCAATTGAATTTGTAATTAAATCTATTGCTTTATCAAATTCACCACAGTGAATTTTTGAAATTCCTTCGTCTAATAATTCTTTATATTTGTTTGTCATATTTGCCTCTGTGTTCTTTGTTTTCTGAATTGTAACACAAAATCAAAAGGTTGAATTTTAATTTTTTTTGATATATCATGTGACATGTAAAATTTTGTTAAGAAAATGTTTACAGACTAGCAATTAATATTTTCATTTGTGTTGTATATAATGTAAAAGGTAAGAATAAAGGTGTTATTATGAACGTAAATCAAGTAAGTTTCACAGGTGCTCCAAACCAAAAAAAATTATCAAAAGGACAAAAAACAGCAGCTATCGCTGGCGCAGTTGCTACAGCAGGTGCAATCGCAACTACAGCAGTTGCTCTTTACAAAGGTAAAGGTATAGAAGGTGGCGTATTCAAAAAAATCGGCGCTGGCTACAAAGTAATTGGACAAGCTATCACAGGTTTATTTAAAGAAGGCGGAGCTATTAAAAAAGCTTACGATGTAACAGTTAAAAAAGCTACTGAAATTTTTGAAGGAATCAAAGCAAAATTCCGCACAGCTCCTGAAGCAGCTGAAGAAGCTATTGAAGTAATTGAAGATGCAGTTGAAGAAGTAGCTGAAGAAGTAGTTGGTCACGCTTAATTTTTAACATAATTACACTAAATTTATATAAAACCTGCCAATTGGCAGGTTTTTTTAGTGCAAAGTTTTAATTATTTCTTGCATGATGCATTAGTAGTGCTAAGATTATAGTTATAAGGATATGTAAGGAAAAAGAATGAAACACTTTATTGTTGGTCCTGTTGAAATGTATCAAGAAACAAAAGATGTTTATCAACAAGGTATTACATATTTTAGAACAGATGAATATTCTAAAATTACGAACGACTGTTTAAAAAGATTAAATTGTTTAATTGGAAATGATGTTGAAAATTCTTTGATATATTTAGCAGCATCTGGTACTGCGGCTATGGAAGCTGTTGTTGAAAACTGTGTTTCAAATAACGATAAAGCACTTGTAATTAATGGTGGTACTTTTGGAAAACGTTTTTGTGATTTATTGAAATATCACAACATTGATTTTGATTCTGTGAATTTAGCATGGAATGAAACTTTAACAAAAGAACATTTGAAACCGTATGCAAATGAAAAATACACTGTAATGTTTGTAAATTTACATGAAACTTCAACAGGTCAATTGTATGATATTCAAATGCTTAGTGAATTTTGCCAAAAGAAAGATATGCTTTTGATAGTTGATGCTATAAGCACATTTTTAGCTGATGATTTTGATATGAAAAAATATGGAATTGATGTAACTATAATTAGTTCTCAAAAAGGTTTGTGTTTGTCTCCTGGCATGTCTATGGTTTCTTTTAGCGAAAGAATGCTAGAGAAAGTTAAAAATAACAATCAGGTTTCATCTTGGTATTTTGATTTTAAAGACTATTTAAGAAATATTGAAAGAGGACAAACACCTTATACCCCTGCTGTTTGTATAATGTATGAATTAAAGGCAATGCTTGATTTGATTGAAAAAAAAGGTGGCAAAAAGGCTTGGCTTGAAATAATAAAAGAAAAAACCAAATATTTTAGAAAAAAAGCACAAGACTTGGGCTTTAAAATTCCTAATTATCCTTTGTCTGATATGCTTACTCCTCTTGTGTTTGAAGATGTTGATGCTTATGAAGTAATACAAGTTTTAAAAAATAAATATCGTATATTTGTAAATCCATGTGGTGGTGATTTAGCTCACAAGCTTATGAGAATTTCTCATATTGGAAATACAAATTTAAAAGATATTGATGAATTGCTGGATAAAATGTTATTATCTATTGAAGAGGTTAAAAAACAGGGAGCTTTGGTATGATAGGAAACAAAACCGTAGTTTATACATCAGGAACATTTGATATGTTGCATATTAATCACTTAAAAATGATTGAGTATGCTCGTGCCTTGGGTGATATTTTAATTGTTGGCGTGAACACAGATGAACTTGTTGCTAGCTATAAATCTACTCCTATAATTCCTTTTGAAGAAAGAATTGCCCTAATGAAAGCAATTAAAGGTCCTGATGTTGTTATCCCTCAAAAATCTTTAAACCATAGCGATAAAGTTTCAAAGTTGAATTTCGATATTTTTGTTGTTGGGGATGATTGGGCAGGAAAATACGATTATCTTAAAGAACAAGGTGTAGAAGTGGTTTATTTTCCTTATGGAGAAGGGATTAGCTCTTCTAGTTTGAAAAAGAAAATTTATGCAAATTATCAAAAACTTCAAGAAAAAGCAAATAGCCACATTCCTGATGATTTTGATAAACAAGAAAAATAATTTTTTGATGTTATCAATCCTTAATATGATATTTTTAAAAGCTGTTACAAAGTTTAATATATGTGCTATAATGTAATTGTAACGTGGAATATAATGCTGTATAGTGTATTAACTTATACGGATATAAGAAGAAAATAAAAGGATTTATTTAATGTCAAGCACAATAACCGGATTAGGATCAGGATTTGATATAAACAGCTGGGTTTCTCAGTTGGTTGCTGTGAAGCAATCCTCTACGCTTACCCCTTTGCAAACAAAGCTTAATACGCTTAACACTAAAAGTAGCGCAATAACAAGTTTAAAATCCAAATTTTCTTCACTTCAATCTAGTTTGCAAACTTTTACTAAAACAATTTACAATTCTTCGTCAGATATGTGGACTAATACCACAATAAAATCTTCAAATGAAGCGTTTGCAACAGCTAGTTCTTCAGGTAACGTTTCTGCAGCAAGTGTTAATTTGTCAATTGAACAAATTGCTACTGCTACCACTGCTCGAAGCATTCATAGTCTTGGCGCAATTTCAAAAGATAATATTGAAAATGCAAAATTTGTTAACCTTGCGAATGGGCAAGCTAAAAGTGGCACTTTTTCAATGTTCTTGAATGGTAAAGAATATGGAATTGATATTAAAGAGGATTTTACGTTAAAAAACGTAATGGATGAAATTGCTAAAGTTTCAAACAACAAAATTCAAGCAAGTGTTGATTTAGCTGGTAATTTTTCAATTAAAGCATATAAAGAAGCAGCTGATGAAAATGGTAATATAAAATATGTGCTTGACGAGTCTGCCACTTTGGCTTTAGGCTCTGGTGGTGATACTTCAAATTTAGCAAGTGCGTTAAAATTGCATAATAAAGAAGGTGAATATAGTTATTCAAGTGCTTATGTTGTTTCAACTTTTAATTCTTCAATTGCAATGGCAAGTTCCGAATCTGGCTTAAGTGGACTTAAATTTTATGATGAAAACGGTCAAGAAACAACAAGCGGTAAAATTGTAATCAATGGTGTAGAATTTGAAGTTAACGATAAAACAAGCTTGAATGATTTAATTTCAAAAATTAACGGTAATTCTGAAGCTAAAGTTAAAGCTTCTTATGATTCATTGTCTAATGATTTTATTTTAACTTCAACTCAAACAGGACAAAGCAATATCAGCCTTTCTTCTGAAGGTACAAACTTGTTAAATGTTTTAGGATTAACCACAGGTGAAGGCGAAGATGAAATTATTGCGACAGGTTCTCAAGAGCTTGGTAAAAATGCAATTGCATATATCAATGGAAATAAAGTAATTTCAACATCAAACACAATTACAGGTGAATCATCTGGTATTGCAAACTTGTCAATTACAATTAAAAAACCAACAAGCGAATATTCAAACAATAAAGAAGATGACAAATCTGTTACTTTAGATATTGAACCTGATTATTCAAGAGTAAAAGATTCTTTAAATAGCTTTGTTAAAGCTTATAATGACGTAATTTCAACTGCTAAAAAAATGACTGCTTCCGATGGTGACATTGGAAGAGATGCTGCGCTAAATAGCATAATTTCAAAATTAAGGAATATCACTTCTTCTGTTTCTGAAAATGATGGTGCTTTTTCAATGTTAGCGCAAATTGGAATTGATATTGATAAGGATGATCTTAGCAAATTAACCATAGATTCTTCAAAATTAGACAAAGCTTTGAATGAAAATTTCGACTCAGTTAAGAAATTGCTTTCAGACGGATATAAAGCTAAAGAAGATAATGGGCTTTTTGATACTTTATTAGCAGATGTTTCTTCTGTTTTAGATGTTGAGCGTGGATATTTTGCAAACCAAAGCGAAAGTGTTCAAAATCAAATAAAAAGTATGAATACAAGAATTGAGCGTGCAAATCAAAGAATTAGCGCTTATGAGATTAGAATTACTAATCAGTTTAATAAGATGGATGCAACAATTCAAGCGCTAAATGCTCAATTATCTACATTCTCTGCTTACATGGGATAGCTTTGTATTTTTAATAATTTTAAAGCCAAATTATTTGTAATTTGATTTGCATGAATAAGTAGTGAGCTAGAAATATCTTTCATTATTTGTGTTTGTGCAAATTTGGTTGTTTCTGATGCAATATCAGTATCAGTTATTAAAGATTTAGCTTGCGACAAGTTTTCTATTTCTTTATTTTGTAAATCGCAAATTGAATTAATTCTGCTTATACTTGAACCAATTTTGCATTTTTTCATGGAAAACATTTTGATTAAGTCATCGCATTTTTGAATTGCTTCTTTTGCTCTGTCTCTTGATTTTACATCTAGTTCAAAAGACTTCAAATCAAACCCTAATTCAATATCAATTATATTGTCTTTGCCTGCGTCTTGACCTATTTGCAATGTAGTAAAATTATCCACCTTGGTTGTTATTTGTTCTTTTTCTTTTTGTTGGATAATATCTCCTGCTAAAAATTCTCCACTTCCTTTACTGTAGAGCATTTGATTTGAAATTTTATCATACAAGCAAGCATTGCCTTCTTTATCTATAACGGGAATATAGTCGTGTATTATTATTCCATCTTCTTTAATTGTCATACTTTCTAGCCTTGATTTAGCATAGTTTTGTACTTTAGCAACTCCGCTTGGTGTTGTGTAGCCGTTTCTTGCAAATAGCGTGAAACTTACATCTACATCACCTCCATTAGTGTAAGTTTTAATATTTTCATCTATTCCAACTTGTGTATCTGATAAATAGTAGTTATGAAACTCGTTGTCGTATGTTTTAACTACGTCGCCACCATTTTGTATAGTTGCATCTCCGGAACGTAGCGCTGTTAAATTGCCTCTATTAATTCCAAAATGCCATCTATTATAGCCTTCAATGTCATTGGTTTTTGTGATGCAACCAAAGGATTTTAAATCAGATGAATTTTCTAGAAATGCGACACTTGCATTAATTTCTGTTTTTTCATTTGGAATGTACCCTGTATCAATATATTGTGTACCCGTTGATTCAATATATTCTACCTCATACGCATAAGGTTTTTCAGGTGGCTTGACTTCTTGTGTCTTACTTATTGCTGTATCAAATATTTTCTTTTTGTTATATACAGTTGTTTCCTTTTCTCTTTTAATCTCTTCGCTTAATTGATTAATTTCGTTTTGAATTGCATCTAGTTCATCATCTGAATATGTTGAATTTAGAGTTTTTAAAACCAAGTCTCTTATTCTCATTGTTTTTTCACCCATGTTTTCAAGCGCATCTTCAGCAACATTCAACATATTTATTCCTTGCATTGCATTTTGATTTGCAGTATTTAAACCTGATAGTTGAATATTTGTTTTTGTCGAAATAGCACATTCAGTTGCGCCATCTTTAGCACAATTAATTTTAAAACCACTGCTTAGCCTTTCAATACTTTTAGCTAAGCTGTTGTTTGAACTATTCAAATTATTTCGGACAGCTATTGCTGTTGTGTTTGTTAATATGCTATTAATCAAAGATGTCATCACCACCTTTGAAAAATTTGCATGCGCAAAATTGCACAGCAGAATTAGGTTTTTCAACTGAAATGGCAATTGCACAAAGTAGTGCTTTTATGATGGCATCAAAAAACTTAATTCTTCTGTATTTAATTTTTTCTTTATTTGTCCGAGCTGTTGGCATATATTCTCGTATGTTCGCCTCTACAGCTCTTGATACAATATCGTATAGTTCTCTTATGATTGATAAATAATCAATCATCCATTTGATAAATATGCACCTCAATAAGCTATTCACTGCATTTGCGCAATTGTGAATAGCAATATTTAACAAGTTGGCGTAGATGCAATTAACCAAAGGCATCACCACCTACTGTGTGAAATGGCATATTCATACTAATTCTATCTCTGGTGTTGAGGTCAAGTGCACAAATAAAGACCTCATCATAATATTAGAATATTAAACACGTCAATAGAACTATGCTTTAAGCTGGATTTTCTAATACTTTAGTAAGGTTTATTTTGTCAGTTTTCCCGCTAACTGACCACAAGCGGCGTCAATATCTGCACCACGCTCTAATCTGATGGTAACTTTTTTTCCTGAAGCTTCAAGAAGATATTTAAATTTCAACATATCTTTTTTAATTGGCTTTTTAAAGTTGTTGTTATCATCAACAGGATTATATGGAATTAAATTGATATTGCATTTGATATCTTTTAGAAAATCAATTAATTCAAGTGCACATTCCTTGGTGTCATTCAAACCGCCAATTAATATATATTCAATAGTTATCCTATCTTTTGTTGCTTGATTATATTCTTTTAGGGCTTTTTTTAATTCATCAATGTTGTATTTTTTCTCAATTGGCATAATTTGCTCTCTTATGCTGTGGTTTGGCGCATGAAGAGATATTGCCAGAGTTGGAATTAAATCATTTTTTGCTAATTCGTATATTTTTGGAACAATACCTGATGTAGAAAGAGTCATTCTTCGAATAGAAATTTGAAGGTTTTTGTTGATTAATTCGATTGCTTTTTTGATGTTTTCAAAGTTGTCT
>JAZUSV010000189.1:0-1907 GCA_045606885.1 Candidatus Gastranaerophilales bacterium
TGTCAAAATATTTTAAATTTTGATAAAGATAATGATGAAGTGATTTCTTTATATGCAAAAAGTGAGCTTGCGTTGGGAAATACCCAAAGAGCTAATACGTATTTTGTGAATGCATATAAATTAGACAAAAAAAATCTTGAAACAATTGTTGGGCTTGGAGATATCAGATATTTACATGGTGATTATAAAAATGCTGTGAAAATATACAAAAAAGCGTACAAAAAAAATAAAAAAGATTACGAAGTACTGATTAAACTTGCGACTGCGCAGCGTCAGTATGCAAAAAATCCTAAAGAATTAAAAAAATTAGAATTGCAACTAGATAAAATGCCAAAAAATCAATACATGGCATATTATGATAGCGCAATTAGCATTGCGCAAAAAAATGCTGTTTTAAAAGAAGACTTTTTAAAGCGTACATTGGTGATAAATCCGTTGCAAGAAAATGCTTTGGGTGAATTAATTGAATTGCATTTGAAAAATAAGAATTATAAATTAGCAAAAGCGCTGATTTATAATGCATCTTTCACTTTAGAAAAAAATTACTATTACTACTATTTGTGCGGTTTGTATAGCCAAGCAACAAATAAAATTAAAGATGCAATGTTGTATTATAAAACATCGCTTAGTTTAAATCCAAATTTTGAAATAGCAAACACAAGAATATTAAAACTAATACCTAATGTAACAGACGAGGAAATATAGTGGTTGTTTCAACAAAAAGTGCTACTGTCATCGGTTTAAATGTATATGAAATAAATGTAGAAGTTGATACCATAAATTCAATTCCTCAGGTTGCAATTATTGGTTTGCCCGATACTGCAATTTCAGAGGCAAAAGAAAGATTAAGACTTGCAATTAAAAATTCGGGTTATTCTTTTCCTCAAACAAAAGTTGTTATAAATTTAGCGCCAGCTGACCTTAAAAAAGAAGGCTCAAGCTATGATCTTGCTATGGCGGTTGGAATTTTATCAAAAGAAGGAATAATTAAAAATTTTAATAGTGATAAAATTGCCTTTATTGGTGAGTTGTCGCTAGATGGAACACTAAGAGAAGTAAATGGCGTTTTGCCTATTGTTTGCGGTTTGGAAGAATTGGGAATTGAAAAAATCATTGTCCCAAGCGAAAATTTACACGAAGCAAGCTTTATTGAGAACATTGAAACATTAGGGGCTGATAACTTATCACAAGTTGTTGAATATTTAAACGGAAATTGTGAATTAAAAAAAATAAAGCAAAAAATTGACGATTTTTTGGATAAAAACGAAGAGTATAGCGTTGATTTTGCCCATGTTAAAGGGCAAATTGCTGCAAAAAGAGCTTTAGAAATTGCAGCAGCAGGAGCGCATAATGTTTTGATGTCTGGCTCTCCTGGCTCAGGTAAAACAATGTTGTCTCGTGCTTTTATGTCAATTCTGCCTCCGCTGACATCTAAAGAAGCAATTGAATTAACTAAAATTTATTCTATTTCAGGATTATTGGATAGAAAAAATCCTTTAATAACTTCTCGTCCTTTTAGGGCTCCACACCACAGTGCAAGTGCTGTTGGGATAATTGGGGGTGGTTCTAATCCAAAACCTGGAGAAATTACTTTGGCGCATAGGGGTGTTTTGTTTTTAGATGAAATGGTTGAATTTCCTAGAACAACACTAGAAGTTTTAAGACAACCTATTGAAGATAATGTTGTTACAATTTCACGTGCTCAAACAAGTATTCAATATCCTGCTAATTTTATCTTAATTGGAGCGATGAATCCTTGTCCTTGCGGGTTTTTGGGAGATTCAAAAAAACAATGTAGTTGTAGTGAGTTTCAAATAAATCGATATAAAGCACGTTTATCTGGACCACTATTGGATAGAATTGATATTCAATTAAAAATTCAAAGATTAAATGATGACGAATTGTTG
>JAZUSV010000190.1:0-1813 GCA_045606885.1 Candidatus Gastranaerophilales bacterium
TTGCTCATTTTGAATTCTCCATAGCAATTTTGATTGACGCAATAAGTAAAATTCTAATTGTAGAACAAGTATTGTTTAACTCTTTATATTATTCAACACTAATATAGTCAGATTTAAAAAGCATTTCAAGCCATTTACCTGTTTCGTTTGCCTCTTTTAATGCAATTTCAAGTTTAGCAATGAAATCGGCACGACTATGTCCGTATTTACTTTCTGCAATATTGGCGCAAACACTTGTTGCACTTCTGCCAATCTGATTTGAAATAACAGTTTCGTGCTTTGCTTTTAGTTCTTTTGTTAGTCTCAAAAAATCAACTGATAATTGCATTGACAAATCCGAAAGCTTATATTCTTTCATTGCTATCACCTCACTTGATAGAAAGATTATACCATACATTTGCACAATGTGCAATATCTCAAGCGAATGCGTGTATTTGCGTCGCAGACGCAACATCGTTGGCGAAGCCACATCGTTTGTGCGAAGCACAACACTGTTTGCCGAAGGCAACATCGTTTTGTGTCCGCAAGCGGAATGATGTTGACCTACGGTCAAATGATGTTTGCAACTGCGTTGCAAAACGATGTTGTGTCCTGCGGACACAAACACAAAAAATTAAGGACTTCTTACGAAGTCCTTAATTTTTTGGCTGTACGTCTCATTTTTGAACCATAGATACATTAAGCACATTTACAATTTATTGTAAACGAGAATTGAAATCTGTTAAAATCATTATAGTACCGACAATTATAGGTAAAAAAATAGTTACAACATTCAAAATTTTTTCAATACTCTTTTTTTGATATTTTCCTCTAACTACTGCCATCAATATAGCAGAAACAAAAAACAATAATGGAACAGCAAAAATTCCTATATAAAGAAACAAAACACAAAAATCAAAAACCTCATATAAAATTCCACTTATTTGGGGAACACCTATAAGAATAACAGTATATTCAAATAGCATCAAAAAAGACCATAAAACAGTTAGAACACAAAAAATATTCTTAATTGCAACAAGAACTTTATCTTTCATTACAAACCCTCCATTCCAAAATTCTAGCTTGTCAAACTGATTATATCACACTCAATCTGAATTTACAAGCGGGTGCGGGTGTCCAAAATAATCAACGCGAAGCATTGTATGTAATCCGTCGCAGACAGAATGTAATCACAATGAAGTTGTGTATGTAATCCTTTCAAAGAAAGGTATGTAATCAATCCGAAGTTTACTTGTTCAATTTACTTTTAGCTGTTTTTATAGAAGCAATCAACAATATTCGGATTGTTGAACAAGTTTTATCAATAGACTTATAAGTTGCTTCATCAATATACTCAGATTTTAAAAGCATCTCAAGCCATTTCCTGTCTCATTGGCTTCTTTTAATGCTATTTCAAGTTTAGCAATAAAATCAGCTCTGCTGTGTCCGTACTTACTTTCCGCAATATTAGCACAAACGCTTGTAGCACTTCTTCCTATCTGATTTGAAATTATAGTTTCGTGTTTTGCCTTTAACTCTTTTATAAGTTTCAAAACATCAACAGATAATTGCATAGATAAATCCGAAAGTTTATCTTCTTTCATTGCTATCACCTCTTTTATGATATAAATTATATCATACATTTGCACGAAGTGCAACATCGTTGGCGAAGCCACATCGTTTGTGCGAAGCACAACACTGTTTGCCGAAGGCAACATCGTTTTGTGTCCGCAAGCGGAATGAAGTTGAGCTACGCTCAAATGATGTTTGCAACTGCGTTGCAAAACGATGTTGTGTCCTGCGGACACAAACACAAAAAATTAAGGACTTCTTA
>JAZUSV010000191.1:0-7669 GCA_045606885.1 Candidatus Gastranaerophilales bacterium
CAGGCACAGTATCTCGTGGTCAAAACGAAGGCATTTTGGATAAAGCAATACGTACTATTTTCTAATAGTTTAACAATAAACAGGATGACAAAAATGAAAATTAAAAAATTAATAGCAATGATTCTTTTAAGTTTTATGGCATTTGGAAATATTCTTCAAGCAAGCGCCATTTCAGAACAAACTTTAAGAATAAAAGACATAACTCACGTTAAAGGAATACGTGAAAACCAAGTAGTTGGTTATGGACTTGTTGTTGGTCTTCAAAATACAGGCGACAACTCTCGTCACACGCAAATGACAAGCCAACAAATGCTATTATCATTAGGTACTGTAATTGACCAATCAAACTACATTCAAAAAGGAACTTCCGCTGCAGTTATTGTAACAGCTACAATTCCACCATTTGCAAAAGAAGGCGACAAGCTTGACGTTGTAGTTTCAGCTATGGCGGATGCTAAAAGTTTAGCTGGTGGTGTTTTAGTTCAAACACAATTAAGAGCACCAAATGGCGAAATCGTAGCAGTTGCTCAAGGTCCTGTTTCAACAGGTGGTGTTAGAGCAGCACAAGGTGGCGCAAGTGCTTCTAAGGGTGTTACAACAACAGGAAGAGTTCCAAATGGTGCAATTGTTGAAAGAGATATTATTTCCACAATTGGCGACGAGTCAACTTTAACATTATTGTTAGACAAAGCTGACTATACTATGGCAAGTCGAATTTCTAAAACAATTTCAACTCGTGTAGCACCAGCTCGAGCTCTTGATGGTGGAGCGGTTGAAATCCAAATCCCTCAAAAATACAGAGATGACAGAGTAACTTTTTTATCAATAATTGAAAACCAAATAGTTGGAGCAACATCAGAAAAAGCTAAGGTTATAGTTAACGAAAGAACAGGAACAATTGTAATTGGCGGAAACACCAAGTTAATGCCAGCAGCAATTGCCCACGGCGGGATAACAATTAATATCCAAGTTCAAAACGAAGTAGTTCAACCAAACCCAATGGCAAACGGAAACACAGCGCTTCAACAAAACGCTCAAATTCAGATAACAGAAAAACAAGCGTCTCTAATTGAGCTTGAAGCAAATTCTAATTTATCAGAATTAGTATCCGCACTTAACGTAATTGGCGTAACGCCTCTTGAGTTAATAGCAATTCTTCAAGCTTTAGCAAGCGCAGGAAGCCTGCAAGCAGAAATCGAGGTGATATAGATGAATAATTATTTAGGTTCAATCGGCTCTGCTTATATGTCCAATAGCTCTGATTTATCAGCAATTGAAAACATAAAAAGCTCTTCTAAATCAGAAAAAGAACAACTACAAAAAGTTGCAAACGAGTTTGAATCAATTTTTATCGCAAAAATGCTAACAGAAATGGATAAAACGGTAGACAAAGAAGGCTCAATGTTTCAAGAGAGTAAATATTTAGACAATCTAAAATCAATTATGTACAACCAAATCTCTCGTGAAATCTCTTCTAATCCACACACAAGCATAGGCGTTGCAAAACAATTATATACACAACTAGAAAAAACAGTTAAAGGTTAAAAATGAGCATCAATAACACATCAAACATATCATCACAAATTGCATCTTCAATTTCAAAATTAAACTTAAACACTGCTCGTCGAGCGTTTGAGACACAAAACAGCGAAGAAAATACAACAAATGTTGAATTGCAAACTGCTAAAAATGATGATATTCAATTAATAGACGATAAAAAAGTACAACAAAACGTTGAAAAAACAGGGGCAGGGACAATTAATGTCGAAGAAATTCGACAATATGCTTTTTCAATGGGAGAGAGTTTATCGATTGACGACATAAACTACGGTTTAATGTATGGCAGAAGTGTAATTGCGGATTTTAGCGCATAAGGGTAAGTAATGAACTATAATGAAATTTACAATGCTTTTTTGGAATTAAAAAGTACTTTAGAAAAGAAAAAAGAAGCAATCATCAAAAAAAATCTTGAATTATTGCACGAAACAGACGAAGCAACCATTGTTTTGACTGAAAAAATAAACAAATATGACCTTTCAAACAACAATTTCACCCAAGAAGAAAAAGAAAAACTAAAAAAACTTGGTGAAGAAATAAAAGTTATTCAAGAAAATAACGAAATATTAATTAAACATTCGCTAAATGTTATAAATAACATATTATCTGGCATATTAAATATAGCACAAAACGAAAAGACATCTTACAATGCACAAGGAAAAGGATGTCAAGATAGCGAAAGTTTAGATATATCATCTATCACGGAAGAAGCATAATTAAAAGGATTTAATATTATGTCGCTTAATCAAAGTATGAATATTTCTCTTGGCTCTATGAAAAACAACCAATATGCTTTAACGGTTGTTTCTCAAAACATTGCCAATGTACATGTAGATGGATATCACAGACAAAGAGTTAATTTTGTCACAAACGAATATACAACAAATTGCGAAAACGTATTATCAACAATTCGAGGAATGAATGGTGCTTCAATTTCATCATTATCAGACTTTATTGATGATGCAGCATTCAAAGATTTATTAAATTCTAATGCAGATGCAAATTACTATAATACTTTAGCAGACGCATTAGGAGAACTTGAAGGAATAGCCGATGATTTAGGCGATAATGGTTTAAACGCACTGTTAAATGACTTTTATGCAGCAGCAGCTAATTTAGAACAATTCCCAACAGATTTATCAGTAAGACAACAATATGTTTTAGCTGCGCAAAATGTTTGTGAAAAATTTAACGACATTTCAAACAAGTGCGATACTCTTCAACAAGATAAATTCCTTGAAATCGGAACAAATGTTGAATTTATTAACGGCATTTTATCTAACATTGCAGATACAAACGTTGCACACATCAAAAACGGCTCAAGTGTAACCAAAGCCGACTTAAACAATTTGTTAGAAGAGTTGTCTCAATACACTGACATAAAAACAACAACAAACGAAAACGGCTCAATTAACGTATTTATTGGCGATGTTGCAGTTGTGCAAGGCGGAGAGCAAAAATTTACCCTTGAAGTAGATTTTGATTCTGCTAATCCTGATAGCACTGTTAACTTCTCGCTTCGCTCTACTGACAATCCTGATTATGTTCTTAAAAACGGAATAAATGAATGTTTTTCATCTGGTTCAATGAAAAGTTATATAGACTTTTTAAATGGTTCAGGCGGAGCAAACTATACAAATATCAACGATATGAAAACAGCTATAGATTCAGCTGCAAACGCCTTTGCAACCAGATTAAACGAAATTCAAACTTATAAATCACCTGACGGAAATGTTTTTGCTGCAGCCATTGGAGCAGACAACGACGGCAACGCAATTTTAATCGAATCAACTGTTGCGATGTTTACTTCAAAAGATAATGGTGCTTTTAATGCTGGAAACATCCAAGTAAATTCCCAAATTGCAGATGATCCATTTTTGGTTGCTGCTGCAAGAATTGATTTAGGAAATTATGAAGCAGGTGAAGATTGGACAAAATCTGTTGGTAATTCTGATAATGCAACTTTAATTACTGCTATGCAAAATGAAAAAATTTGCACATATAACAACGGCAAAAACAAATGTACACTAAACGAATTTCTAACAAATAACGCAGCAAAAGCTGGCATGGATATTGCAAACATTCAAGGCAAAGCCGACACCGCTCAAGATATCGTAGACACAGCTGCAACAAATTATGCGAATTTAATTGGGGTTAATTTGGATGAAGAATTAGCCGATATGATTAAATATCAAAGAGCTTACGAAGCCTCAGCAAAACTATTTTCAACAATCAACGGCCTAATGGGCACAATTATTGGCATGGTATAAAAATAAAAAAGGACTTTTATTATGCGTGTATCAACCTCAACAATGACAAGTTTAGCAACAAATTCAATGGGTAATTCATATCAAACCTATTTGGATATTATGAATAAAATTGCTGCAAATAAAAATTTTACTAAAGTGTCTGAAAATACGACTGACGCAACAAAAGTTTTGAAATTAAACGACCAATTGGCTCAAATGGACATATATCAAAGCAATATCCAAGCTGCAATTAACGAAATGGATTTAGCATACGATACACTAGGTGCCATAACAGACGAAATAAGTGCTATTAATTCTCTTGCTGTTGAAGCATCAAATGGCACAACTACCCCTTCAAGCGCAAAGGCTTATGCAACCGAAATTGAACAAAGAGTTTCAACAATTATGGACAAGATGAATGTAAAATATTTAGACAACTACATTTTTGCAGGAACATTCACACAAGAGCCTGCTTATGCAGTTGTTGACGATAGCATAACCTATCAAGGAAGTAGCCAAAAAGCAGGAGATAGAAAACTAACAATTTCTGAGAACACAACATTCACCTACAACCTTACAGGCGAGGAAATTTTTGGCAAACAAGACCCCGATGATTTAGACCAATACGATGTTCCAAAAGACTTCTTTTCTCAAATGAAAGACTTAGTTTCTGAGCTTAAAAAAGAAGATTTTGATTTTGAAAGAATTCGTGAAAAACTTAACACCCTAAACACAGCTACTGACAACATAACAAAAGCACAAGGCAATATTTCTGCTAAAGTTTCAAAATTAGACACAACAAAAACAATAAACGAAAATGCTATTTTAAAATTAACAGAAGACAAAGTTGATTTAGAAGAAGTAGACATCACAAAAGCAGCAACGGATTTGGCTAATGCACAAACCGCACTTCAAGCAAGTTATGCTATAGGAACTACCATTTTAGGCAGTGTTTCGCTCTTAGATTATCTATAGAGCATAATAAAAATTTACTTACCATTGTCCTCTTATTTTTTAAGAGGCTTTTTTTATATTATAAACTGCACTATTAATTTTTTCTATAAAATACATCAAATAGAGGAGTGTTTTTGTGGAATATATTTGCGTTTTTGCTTTTTATTTCGAGTGAAATATTATACAATACTACTATGGAGTTGAAACAAAAAAATACAGCATTTTTATTTTTAATATTTGCTTTTATTTTTATCGTTGTGTATTCGCTAACGTCGAATTTTTTACAGCTTAAATCTTACAATTTAATGAGCAAAATTAAAATTAACAACAAAAAAGCTTCAGACAATGTTGTATTAGTGGTAATCGACGATAAATCTCTCCATGAAATTGGCAGATGGCCTTGGAAGCGTGAATATTATCTTGAAATTTTTGATTATTTTGAAAACCACACAAAAGCAAAATTAATGGGATATGACGGGCTTATTATGGCTCCTGATTTAGAACATCCTCAAAGCGATAAAAAATTCTTTTCTTCAATAGGAAAATTTAACAAATTAATTGCAGGTGTTGCTTTTTCAAATGATGAATTTGCACAAGGAATAAACAAAGACTATTACAACAACCTTTTAAAAACAAAAAGTTCAATAAAAATAATAGATAAACGCTCTAAAAAATATAAAGAACAAAGCAATTTCAAAAGTTTCACAGTTCTTCAAAAAGAATATTTCAACAATATTCAATCTCTAGGAACAGTTAATGTGCCTGAAGATGAAGATGGATATATAAGAAAAGCTGACCAAATAACAAATTACAACGGAGAGTTTTTCCCTTCATTAGCTTTTAATTTATATTCAAAATATTCAGGAATAGATGAATTTTTACTAACAGATAAATATATCTATGGATATTCCGAGCAACACACTTTAAAAATTCCAACAGAATCTAAATTTGGAGCTATTTCGAACTATATCTCATATTACTCAACAAAAGACAGCGTATATTCGCACCAAAAATATTCTGCATCAGATGTAATTAAATCTTATCGAGCAATTAAAAAAGGTGAAAAGCCTATTTTAAATTCAAAAGATTTTGATGACAAAGTTATTTTTATTGGTGCAAATGCACAAGCTCAAGCTCTTGCTGACATCAAAAGAACACCTATCTCCGAAGTTTTTTCAGGGCTTGATATCCAAGCAACAAATTTTGACAATTTGATTAATAACGACTTTTTTAGAACCACAAGTCCTTTATACAACTTTGCAACTTGCGTATTTATATTTGTGCTTATTTTCATATTGGTAAACACAATGCCAATTGTAAGCGCCCTATTAGCAAGCGTTTGCATTATGTTTGCATATTTATTTTTTGCAATGTTTATGTACTACAACCAAATTGCAATGAGCTTAATTTTACCTGAATTGTTCATTCTAGTTGCAATTGCTTGTGCATATTCTTATCGTTATTTAATTGAAGACAACAAAAAAGCAAAAATCCAAAAAGCAATGGGAAAATATTTATCTACAGAAGTTATGCAAAACGTTGTAGAAAACATTGACGACATAAAACTTGGCGGCAAAAGAGCAGATATCACTGTTTTATTTGCAGACATCAGAAACTTTACATCAATTTCAGAAAATATGGATGCAGGCTCTGTAACGATGATTTTAAATGAATATTTTAGCGCATTAGTTCCAATTATTGAAGAGTATGGCGGTGTTTTAAATAAATTTATGGGAGATGCTGTTTTAGCTATTTTTGGAGAACCAAATAAAAACAACGAAAATCACGCACACGACGCTGTTAAATGCGGTTTTAAAATGCTTAAAAAAGTAAAAAATTTACAAGAAAAATGGATTGATGAAGGAAAACCAAAAATCGAAATTGGAATTGGCATTTCATCTGGCGAAGCATTCATTGGAAACATTGGTTCTCAAAGTAGACTTGAATACACAGTAATTGGAGACACTGTTAACACAGCAAGTAGAATTGAAAATTATAATAAAGTATATAAAACTAATTTCTTAATTAGCGAAGAAACATACAAAAGAGTTAAAAATCATGTTGACGTAATTACCATAAACAATGTTATGATTAGAGGCAAGGCTAGCAAAATGACAATTTACGAGGTAATTAGACTAGTAGATTAAAAAGGATTTTTGGTTGAGTTTTGATGAAATATACGAAAAAATAAAACAAGCCGTCACATTGGAAGTTAAATACCAATATATAGATTTTGACGGCAAAAAATCAAATTTTTCTAAATTTATGATTGAAACGCTTTATGTTGTTTTGAAAAAAATTAACAAAATTGAAAAACAAAATATTGCATATTTGATTAATCTTTTCGAAAGTTACCATATTGATAGTGTTCACAATAGAAAATTCACAATCGACAAAACCCTTGAAACTTTTGCTCGCCTAAGAAAATTAATTAAACCAAAAACTCAAAAAGAAACAAAAACTGAAAAAGAATTTGTTGAAGAAATTGACGAAGTCGGTGTTGAATACGTTAAAGGGGTTGGTCCTCAAATTGCCAAAATGCTAAACAGAATTGGTATTTACAAGGTTAAGGATTTAATTGAATATTATCCAAGAAAATATCTTGATTATCTTGGTCAAAACAAAATTAGAGATTTAAAACTTGGCGAACAAGTATCGATTTATGGAACGATTATTCGAGTTCATCATTATACAACTCCTAAAAAATTGACGATTTTTAGTGTATATATCAAAGATTCAACAGGGGTTTTGCCTATAAATTTCTTTGTTAAAACATCTAATCGAAAAATCATTGAACACTACAAACAAGCATATCCTCTAAACAGTGTCGTATTAGCACTTGGAAAAGTAAAATTTGATGAATATAATTCACGAATAACGCTTGATAAAGCAACAATACAAGTTCTTGG